>DAINOS010000020.1:0-22367 GCA_036743855.1 Prevotella sp.
AGATAATATTAGAGCTGAAATCCGTAGAAGAGCTCAAAAGAGTACATTACAAACAACTCCAAACATATCTAAAGCTTTCAAAATTACACTGTGGTTTACTTGTCAACTTCAATACAGACAACATCATGAGCTCAATACATAGAGTTTTCAATGGCTTTAAGGATAAAACCACAATTGCACAATAGATTCCTCACACGGAAAGATTAAAAAGATGTCGGCTTCGCCGATGACGCGCAACATGCATACCATAACAATCAACGCATAGCCGCTTGCGGCGTAGCTATCATTAAAATCTTTAGAATCCGTGTGAATGCAATATCATACATGTGAAAACCATAACACACGCATGAACATATTACAAGACGAAAGACATATAAAACATGATAAAGGAAAAGCAATCATCACTGAAATGGGCAATGGCAGCAATGCTGTTGCTCTTCTTTTTGCCATTAAGCGCAGGGGCGGCGAGCAACGCGGCAGAGGCAAGAGGCCTGTTCAACAAGGCATGGAAAATGTATACGTCGCCAAACGGGGTGTCGCTCAGCTACTCCGTGAACATCATCGGACTGTACAAGACCGCGGGAACCATCTGGGTAAAAGGAAACAAGCAACACTATCAGGAGAAACGCTACATGGGATGGTCCGACCCCACACATTTCTACAAGGTGGACACGAAAAAGAAGACCGTGGACTTCCACAACCCCAAGTCGCCCAACCGCGACAAGTATCTCTCCAAGTTCACCTTCTCGCCCAACGACTACAACTACTCATTGACCAACGAGAAGGAAGGCTACGTGGTACACCTCGACGCCAAGGACGACGTGAAGAGCAGCATCAAGCACGCCAAACTCGTGCTCGATCGCCGCACAAACTACCCCACAGCCATGAAGATAAAGGTGGCATTCTTCTGGACCACGGTGAAAATCAACAACTTCCACCCTGGCATCACCAACGACAACATATTTGTCTACCCCAAGGCGAAGTTCAAGGAATACAAGTTCACCAATCACTGGCCCGATTGACCCTCGCGCTGCCTCACGGCCTCGAAGAGCAATATCGCCGCCGACACCGACACGTTGAGCGAGTCGAGTTGTCCCTTCATGGGTATGCGTATGTGCGCGTCTGCGGCATGGCGCCACACGTTGGTGAGCCCTGTCGACTCCGTGCCCATCACGATGGCGGTGCCGCGCTTCATGTCGGTGTCGTAATAGAGGCTTGAGTCTTGAAGCTGCGCGGTGAGTATCTGTATGCCCCGTTCCTTGAGAAAGGCTATACACTCCTCAGAGGTGCACGCCACAGTGGGCACGGTGAACACCGCGCCAATGCTCGAGCGTATGAGGTTGGGATTGTAGAGGTCGGTCAATGGGTCGCACACGATGACGGCATCTGCCGCCGCCGCGTCAGCCGAGCGCAACACGGCACCGAGGTTGCCGGGCTTCTCCACGCGTTCCAGCACCACCACGAGCGGGTCTTGGGGCAAGCGCAAGTCGGCAAGGCGAAGCTGCTTGACGCGCATCTCCGCCACCACGCCTTCCGTGCCCTCCCTGTAAGCCATGCGGCCATAGACCTTCGCCGACACCTCCTGCCCCACGCCTTCGCGCGCCAAGGCGAGTATCTCAGCCGCGCCTTCATAAGCCTGGAGAATCTCTGGGCAATAAAACATGGTCTCCACCTCGAATCCAGAATGAAGGCAATGGAGCAGCTCGCGGGCACCCTCCACTACGAAGAGTCCCTCCGAACGCCTTAACGCCGACTTCTGCTGCAACTGTATGAGCCGCTTGACCTTTGGGTTTTGCGCGCTTGTGATGATTTCCCTTTCCATATATCACAAAGTTACTATTTTATCTTCTTTTGACCAAAAATTCCCGTAACTTTGTAGTCATGGCATGGATAAATAAAACATTGACGACATGGAATTCAGAACCATAGTAGACATTCCCGAAAGCCCTTGGAAGATAGAACCTTGCGAGCGCATGCTGTTCATAGGGTCTTGCTTCGCCGACAACATCGGCAAGCGGTTCAGCGAGGAGAAGTTTCGCGCCGTGGTCAACCCCTACGGCGTGATGTACAACCCGGCAAGCATACTCCACACCGTGCGACACCTGCTCCACGACGGCGCCATGCCTTTCGCCCCCGATGAGCAAGGCACCGCCGTGATGACCCTTGGCACCAACCACGTGTACATCCTCAAGGAGACGGGCGAAATCGTGGACAACTGCCAGAAACGTCCGCAACGCCTTTTCCAGGAGCGTGAGCTGTCTATCGGTGAGTGCGCCGCCTACCTCGGCCAAGCCATATCGCTCATCAGGCAACACTTTCCCAAGACGCGATTCATCCTCACCGTCTCGCCCATTCGTTACCGCAAATACGGCTATCACGGGTCACAATTGTCAAAGGCCACCCTCCTGCTCGCCATCGACTCCTTGATAAAAGCCCATACGCCAACACCCAACGGTCAAGGCTCTACCACCGATGCTCAACATCTTAACTATTTCCCTTCGTTCGAGATTCTCAACGACGAGCTGCGCGACTATCGCTTCTACAAGCCCGATATGCTGCATCCCTCCGACCAGGCCGTGGACTACATCTTTGAGCGCATGGCCTCAGCCTATTTCTCCGATGCCACAATCACCTTTCTCAAAGAGTGGAAGCCCATACGCGAGGCCCTCAACCATCGTCCGCTTCACCCCGAGAGCGAGGAGTATCAACGCTTCAAGCAGCAAGCCGAAGAGAGGCTCAAGGCATTGGAAAACAAATACGGGCTCTGAACTATCAAACTCAACACATCACATCGGGCCATTCGGATCGCGGACGGGCACAGGGCCCGCCCCTGCAAGGCATTATGATATACGTAATCGGCGAAGCCGATTTCTTAAAAAATTCTGGTAAAAATACACAACAAAAACTTTCCTACGTTTTAATACAACAAGTACAACATTCACGACTCATACAACATTTAGATGGGCAATTAGCGACAGCGAGCCACAATACGCGACGCGACCTAACGTTCTCATTAACACAATGTTGCAAGAGTGGTAAATGTTGTACTTGTTGTTTTGTTTTCATAAGCACTGAAATCGCGTCGGCGTTACGCTTGAATCGCGTCGCCTTTACGCTTGAATCGCGATGCCTCTACGCTTGAATCGCGACGCCTTTACGGTTGAAAGGCGATTGCGTCTTTTCACAAACATTTTCATTGGTAATTAAAATTAACAACCGTGGAGAGCGTCATGGGCTTCCATGCGCCATTGCGTCATTGGCAAAAAGCAATCTAAAACGAGCCGATAACTTACATTAATCGCATTTTTACCCATTAATCATAAAAATATGTCGTATTTTATTTGCATAATCTTATGATTGTTATTAATTTTGCATTTAATTACAAATCGGAACTATTTTTTTAATTTTAAAAGAGAGATTTATGGTAAAAAGGTTTAGCTCTACTTTGGCTGGCTTATTCCTATGCGTGGGAGCGAGCTTTGCCCAAGGTAAAATCTCCGGTAAAGTAGTGTCTCAGGATGACGGCGAGCCCATCATAGGCGCGTCGGTCATGGTTCAGGGAACGAAGATGGGCACTGTGACAGATGTCAACGGAAACTTCTCGTTGAACGTGCCAGCAGGCAAGAAACTCGTGGTTTCCTACATCGGCATGACCCCTCAGACCGTCACAATGCATGAGGGCATGACCATCAAGCTCGTCGCCGACAACAAGACCCTCAACGAGGTCGTGGTGACAGGTATGTCAAGCATCGACCGCCGCATGTTCACCGGTGCCACGGCACAGGTGAAAGCCGACGACGCGCTCATTGGCGGCCTTGGCGACATCAGCCGCTCGCTCGAAGGCCGCGTGGCTGGCGTCAGCGTGCAAAACGTGTCGGGAACCTTCGGCACGGCTCCAAAGATTCGCGTGCGTGGCGCCACGTCCATCTATGGCAACTCCAAGCCTCTGTGGGTGGTCGATGGCGTGGTCCAGGAAGACATCACCGACATCAGCGCCGATGACCTCAGCTCCGGCGACGCCGAGACCCTTATCTCCTCTGCCATCTCCGGCCTCAACTCAGATGATATTGAGAGCTTCCAAATCTTGAAAGACGGTTCCGCCACATCTATATATGGCGCGCGTGCCATGGCTGGCGTCATCGTGGTCACCACGAAGAAGGGACGCGCCGGACAAGCCCACATCAACTATACAGGCGAGTTCACCACCCGCATGATACCTTCTTACAGCCAGTTCAACATCCTCAACTCACAGGAGCAGATGGGTATCTACAAGGAGATGGCCGACAAGGGTTGGCTCAACATCTCCGACGTGCTCAACGGCAGCGACTATGGCGTCTACGGCGACATGTGGCGCCGCATCAACACCTACGATGCCACAACGGGCCAGTTCCTGCTCGCCAACACCCAAGAGGCACGCAACGCATACCTCCAGACCGCTGAATGGAGAAACACCAACTGGTTCAAGGAGCTCTTCTCAAGGAGCGTCATGCAGAACCACTCTCTCAGCATGAGCGGCGGCACGAAGAAGTCAAACTACTACGTGTCAATGTCGTTCATGGACGACCCAGGATGGTACAAGGAGTCGCAGATGAAGCGCTACACCGCCAACTTCAACGCCTCCCACCACATTCTCGACAACCTCACCTTCACGCTCCTCGGCTCTGCTTCCTATCGTAAGCAGAAAGCCCCTGGCACGTTGGGCCAGGACGTGGACGCGGTGACAGGACAGGTGAAGCGCGACTTCGACATCAACCCGTACTCTTACGCCTTGAACACCTCGCGCACGCTTGACCCGGACACTTATTACCAGGCCAACTACGCGCCGTTCAACATCCTGAACGAGCTTGCCAACAACAATATCGACATGAACGTGGTCAACACCAAGTTCCAGGGCGAGATCACCTACAACCCCATCACCGACCTGCGCTTGCACATCGTGGGTGCCGTGCAGTATGACAAGTCGTCGCAGGAGAACAACATCACTGAGAACTCCAACCAGGCACAGGCTTACCGCGCCATGGGCAACGCCATCATCCGCGACAACAACAAATATCTCTACACCGACCCCGACTACGCCTACTCGCTGCCTGTCACCGTGCTGCCCAACGGCGGATTCTACCAGCGCACCGACCTCTCCAAGACATCTTGGGACGTGCGTGGCACTGCCGACTATCACCACCGCTTCACCACAGGCCACTTCATCGACGTGCTCGGCGGCTTCGACGTGTCAAACGTTGACCGCTCTCGCTCATGGTTCAATGGCGTGGGCATGCAGTTCGCTCGTGGCGAGGTGCCTTTCTGGGTCTACGAGTTCTTCAAGAAGGCACAAGAGCAGAACAGCGACTATTACACGCTCTCCCACACCCACAGCCGCACCGCGGCATTCTTCGGCACGGCGACCTATTCCTACAAGGAGCGCTACAACCTCACTGGCACGATCCGCTATGAGGGCACCAATCGCTTGGGACGCTCCCGCTCTGCCCGCTGGCTGCCCACGTGGAACATCTCCGGAAGTTGGAACGCCGACCAGGAGCCTTGGTTCTACGGTGTCTTCGGCAAAGCCTTGACCCACGCCACCATGCGCGCGTCTTACTCGCTGACAGCCGACCCAGGCCCTGCCTCTTACACCAACTCGACGGTCATACTCAAGTCGTACAACCCATACCGCATCTTCTCTTCCGACCGTGAGAGCGGCATACAGATCGACCAGATAGCCAACGCCGACCTCACCTACGAGAAGAAGCACGAGTTCAACGTCGGTGTTGACCTTGGCTTCCTCAACAACCGCATCAACGCCACGTTCGACATCTTCTGGCGCAACAACTACGACCTCATAGGCCCCGTCGCCACACAAGGCGTGGGCGGCCAGATCATACGTTACGCCAACATGGCGTCAATGAAGTCCAACGGACAGGAGCTGTCCATCCAGACACAGAACTTCAAGCAGAAAGACTTCAGCTGGACCACAAACTTCATCTTCTCTCACGTCACCACCGAGGTTACCGACCTCATGGCGCGCGCCAGGACGATGGATCTCATCTCCAAAAACGGCTTTGCCATGGTGGGATACCCATACCGTGGCCTCTTCTCAATACCTTACGCCGGTCTCGACGAGAAAGGCATACCACAGTTCTACACGCCCGATGGAGAGATAACGTCCACCGACATCGACTTCCAGAACCGCAGCAGCAACTCATACCTCATCTATGAGGGTCCCACTGATCCTACCATCACGGGTTCCTTGGGCAATGAGTTCCGCTACAAGAACTGGCGTCTCAACATTTTCGTGACCTACAACTTCGGCAACGTGATTCGTCTCGACCCCGTGTTCCACGCCAAATATACCGACCTGACCGCCATGACAAAGGAGTATCGCAACAGGTTCATGATGCCTGGCGACGAGAAAACCACTACCATCCCTGCCATCCTCGACTATCGCACATATCAGGACAACAGGCAACTGCGCTATGGCTACAACGCCTACAACTACACTCACGACCGCATAGCCAAGGGCGACTTCATTCGCATGAAGGACATCTCGCTCTCTTACGACTTCCCGAAGGCATGGTTCTCCAGCACGCCTATCAGCGACATCTCGCTCAAGCTGCAGGCTACGAACCTCTTCCTCATCTACGCCGACAAGAAACTGCAAGGCCAAGACCCTGAGTTTATCAATGCCGGTGGCGTGGCAGCGCCTGTGCCAAGACAGTACACGCTGACCCTCAAGGTCGGAATGTAAACGACAGCAAGGAGAAAAAACATATTCGTCACAATAGGAAGAAACAAAAAAGACATTCTCATGAAAAAGACATATAGCAAATATATCGCTCTCGCGCTTTTCGTGGCAAGCTTTGGCTTGTCGTCGTGCGACAGTTATCTCGACAAGCTGCCCGACAACCGCATGGAGCTGAAAAACGGGCAAGACATCACCGACCTGCTCGTGTCGGCATACCCGGAACATCATCCTGCCTTCCTGCTGGAGCGCTACTCCGACAACAGCGACCAGTTTGACGTGACAGGATGGAACGACGGCGACCTCTTCCAGAAAGAAGCTTACAACTGGAAGGACATCACCGACATCTCTACCGCCGAGTCGCCACAAAACCTTTGGGAGGACTTCTATCTCAAGGTGGCCACCGCCAACCAAGCGCTTCAAGCCATTGAGAAACTTGACAGCACCGGCCAAACCCTCCAGCCCCAGCGTGGCGAGGCACTGCTCTGCCGCGCCTACGGCGAGTTCATGCTCGCCAACGTGTTCTGCAACGCCTACAGCCCAACGACAGCCGACAAGGAGCTTGGAGTGCCCTACCCCACGGCACCTGAGGAGCACGTCGGCACAAAATACCAACGCGGCACGATGAAACAGCTCTACGACCAGATAAACAGCGACATCGAGACCGCCCTGCCGCTCGTGGAAGACGACCAGTACACTCAGCCTAAGTTCCACTTCACCCGCGCCGCCGCCTACGCCTTCGCCGCAAAGTTCAACCTCTACTATGGCAACTACGACAAGGCCATCAGCTACGCCGACAAGGTGCTTGGCGAGAACACCGCCAACGGCTTGCGCAACTGGGCGGCGTTCTACGGCCTGGCACAAAATGGCCAAGTGGCACCTAACGGCTACGTCAGCTCCTCGGAAGACGCCAACCTGCTGCTCTTGTCGGTCTATTCCGAATGGGGTGTCTATTACGGGCCTTACGGCATCGGCAACGAGTATGCCCACAGCAGGCTCATCAGCGCCAACGAGACACTGCAGTCCATCGGTCCTTGGGGCGCCAGCGCCTCGTTCGGCTACACCGTATGGTACAACAACAACCTGTCAAAGTATTTCATCAACAAGATTCCTTACAGCTTCGAATACAAGGACATTCAAGCCGGCACGGGTTACGCCCACATGGAGATACCCGCCTTCACCACCGACGGCACCCTGCTCGTGCGCGCTGAGGCAAAGGCACTGAAAGGTGACTATAATGGCGCGGTGAACGACCTCAACCTTGAGGTTAACGCAATGTCAGTGGGCAGAATGAGCGTCACCCTCGATGCCATCAACTCTTTCTATGACGGCATAGCCGACTATACGCCGACAAAGCCTACGCCAAAGAAGGCGTTGCACCCCGTGTTCACCACGCTGAAGGACGAGACCCAGCAAAACGTCATCGATGCCATTCTGCAGCTCCGCCGCATACTCACCATTGGCGAGGGCGACCGCATGCAAGACGTGAAACGCTACGGCATCGTCATCTACCGCCGCAAGCTCAACCGCAGCAGCCAAGTGCTCCAGGTGACCGACACGCTCACGCAAGACGACCCACGACGCGCCATCCAGATTCCGCAAGACGTGATCACGGCTGGATTGCAAGCCAACCCAAGAAACAAGTAAACAACTTTTCAAGCAAACATTGACATGAAGAAAATATATTTGTTTATCCTCACAGCCGTCGTGGCGTTAGGCTTCGCCTCGTGCTCCAACGATGATCCCGACGGCACCGAGATATTCCCCACGACATCGCCCATCAGGGACGACTTCAACCAGTGGCTACAAAAGAACTTCACCGCGCCATACAATGTAGACGTGAAGTACAAGATGGAGGACATCTATTCCGACATGAGCTACAACCTCGTGCCTGCCGACTCGGCAAAATCTGCCAAGCTGATGATTCTCGCCAAGTATCTATGGTTCGACGCCTACTCGGAGGCCATGGGGCCAAAATTCGTGAAGGAGAACGTGCCAAGGGTGATCCACCTCATAGGCTCGCCTGCCTACAACAGCGGTGATGGCACTGTGGTGCTCGGAACGGCTGAGGGCGGCTACGTCATTACCCTGTACATGGTGAACAACCTCACCGACAGGACGTTGCACGACTACGACACCATGAACGAGTACTACTTCCACACCATGCACCACGAGTTCACGCACATCCTCAACCAGAAGAAAAACTATAGCGACAGCTATCAGCTCATCACCGAGGACGGATACGTGAGTGGCGACTGGTATCGAATCGCGGACCATGACGCCCACGTCGCTGGCTTCGTCACCCCATACGCCATGAGCCAACCTGGTGAGGACTTCGCCGAGATGATGTCGGTGTATGTCACCGACTCGCCAGAGCAGTGGGATGCCATCATCAAGGACGCCGGAGCCAAAGGCGGCGCGCTCATCAACAAGAAGTTGACCATGGTGCGCAGCTACATGAAAGACTCGTGGGGCCTCGACATCGACAAGATGCGCGACATCGTTCAGCGCAGGGCATCAGAGATTAGCACACTCGATTTGACAACATTAGAATAAGACATCAACCATGAAAAAGATAATCAACAGCATACTTATTGGCGCTGCCGTACTGGGCTTGTCGTCTTGCTCACTGCACGACGACACCGAGCTCTTCGGCGAGCCGGCGGCAGAGCGCTTGGAGGAAAGCGTGGCGGCAGACAAGACCTTGCTTGAGTCAGCATCCAACGGATGGGAGCTGCACCTGTGGACAGGAAAAGACTATAGCGGCGGTGGATACACCTACTTCATGAAGTTCGCCAACGACAAGGTGACCGTGAGCGGCGACATCGCGCCAGCCGACATGAAAACCACGTCGAGCTACGACGTGATAGCCGACCAGGGACCCGTGCTGACGGTGAACACCTACAACGAGATATTCCACTACCTCGCCCAGCCTTCCATGACTGACGACGATGGCGAGCAGCAAGACTATGAGTTCGTGATCATGCGCACCACCAACGACTCCATCTACCTCAGGGGAAAGAAATGGGGCAACCACATGGTTATGACCCGCGTGCCCGAGTCCACGAGCTGGAAAGACGAGATTACCAAGATGCAGCAAATGGACGAAGACATGATGAGAACCTTCGCGGTGGTCGATGGCAACGACACGTTGGGCAACGTCTCGCTGAGCGATGACCGCATGCTCACGTTCACCGACAAGAACGGCTACAAGAACATACCTTACTACGTGTCAACCACGGGCATCACCCTCGCCAAGCCGCTTGAGGTAAACGGCAAGTCGCTGCAAGAGCTCAACTACAACGCCGACGACATGTCGCTGACACCTAACGGCAGCACGGCTCAAGGCATGAAGCTGAGCGTGCTCCTGCCTAAGAACTACATGAAGTACGGCGACTTTGCCGGCGACTACAACATGACCACCTACTGGGGCGCAAGCAAGCTGACGTTGCATCTCGTGCCCGCCGGCGATGGCAAGACTTACCTCTTGAAGGGCATGAACGACAACTACGACCTCACTCTGACCTACGACAAGGCCGCCGGCACGCTCAGCCTCAACACCCAGCAACTCCTCGACGTGAACGGCAACCAGCTGTGGCTCTGCCCATGGAACGCGTTTGAGAGCGGCACTTTCACGTGGGCTACCAGTGCCGGCATGGTTATATCACGTGACATCAGCAAGCAAGGCACGGTGCTGACATTCGAGCCTAACGACTACGCCGGCCTCACGGCCGACTCGTTCATCCTCGTATTTTTCTCTGGTGCTCCGAGCAACAGCACGTATATGGGTAGCGCAAAGGGAATGACCTCTGTCTACATCCAGCCTGGCGACTACCGCCTGGTAGGGCCAAAGACGCTGACTAAAATCAACTAACAAGACATCACGATTATGAAAAACATAAAAGGACTTATAATTGCCGTGGCTTGCATGGGCGGCTTGAGCTTGTACTCATGCAAAGACAACCCAGACGATGACGCGATACTGAGCCAAAGCCAGCTCAAGGTAGTGTCGGTGACAGGCACGACTTTCAAGGCAGCGGGAGGCGAGGACACACTCACAGTGAACCGCCCCATAGCCTCGGCTTACGCCAACGTGGACTGGGCTACAGTGAAGATTGACAAGGCAAGCAACTCAGTGTTCGTGACCGCGGCAAGCAACAACAGCAAGCAGTCGAGACACACCACGGTGGTGGTGAAGTCGAGCCCAAAGGACTCAGTAATAGTTGACTTCGACCAATATGGCTTCGTGTTCTCCACGTCGCTGCCGCAGACCCTCCTGCTCTCCGACAAGGCCCAATCACAAACCTACGGCATGGAGGTGGACGCCACACCAACAGTGACCAGCACCGCCGACTGGCTCAAGACCACGGTGGATGAAGGCAACAGGCTCTGGCTGACCGCCACGGAGAACACCACGGGACATCCTCGCTATGCCACGGTGACAATCACCACAAGCAACGGCACGACCTACACGTCGAGCGTCACACAGGCAGATTTCAACACCGACATCGCCGGCGAATACTACCTGCTCGATGGCGACAGCCTGGCAGAGGGCATCACCTACGGCACCATGGTCGACTTCAGGGAAGGCAAGACAGGAGCCAAGGAGCTTTATTTCCCACAGCTTGCATTGTCGATGAACGTGACATGGAACGACGCTTCGTCGACGCTGACCATAGCCGGCGGCACGCCAATGGGTCCATTCGCGTTGGGCAAGACCACCTATTACCTCTTTGCCGACTTGACAGCAACCGACAACTACGTGTATTGGGACAGCAGCGTGACCTACTCCGCGCGTATTGTCTACAACGAGAAGAGCGGGGCTACCATGGGCCAGTTTGAGGACGATGGCACGATAGACGCCAACACTCAGGTCAACGGACTCAGCATCGACGCTTTCAAGGCAAACGAGGTCAGTGGCGACAACTACGCTGGAGGCTTGCTATCGTTTGGCAACCCAATCCTGATAAGAGCCGACGAAGAGTCTGGTGCCAAGGCCTTCCGCCGCAGCCGCAGTGCAAAGGCTTTCCGCCAAGTGCCGCTCAAGCTCACAAGGCGCGGATTGATAAAGTAACGACATAACGCAAAAGCTACGCTTATAATAAAGTAGCACTAAGAAGAATCCCTCCATCGTTGCCGACAGGACAATGATGGAGGGATTTTCATTTTCACACGTATTCAAAAGAAATCCTCATTGCTTTTTCCGAGCAATGAGGATTGATATTTGAAAGGAAATTATCCTAATGTTGACTATATAGAGCCCGCTAAGGCTTAGTCCTTGTTGGCACGCTTTCTCTCCAGGTGGTCGAGGATGATCTTGCGCATACGCATAGACTTCGGCGTGACCTCAACGTACTCATCTTCCTTGATATACTCAAGACACTCCTCAAGGCTCATTACGGTCTTCGGCACGATGTGGGCCTTCTCGTCGGAACCGCTCGCGCGCACGTTGGTGAGCTGCTTTGCCTTGCAGACGTTGACCACGAGGTCATTGTCGTGAACATGCTCGCCGACGACCTCGCCAGCGTAGACTTCCTCACCTGGGTCAATGAAGAACTTGCCACGATCCTGCAACTTGTCGATGGCGTAAGCATAGGCCGTGCCCGTGTCCATGGACACCATGGAACCATTGGTACGACGCACGATCTCGCCCTTGTAAGGCTGATACTCCTTGTAGCGGTGAGCCATGATAGCCTCGCCCTGGCTGGCCGTGAGCACGTTGGTGCGCAAGCCGATAATGCCACGTGACGGAATGTCGAAGGTGATGTTCACGCGGTCGCCCTCGGTGTCCATGCCTGTGAGGTCACCCTTGCGGCGTGTCACCATGTCGACCATCTTTGAAGAGTACTCCTGTGGCACGTTGATGTCGAGCTCCTCGATAGGCTCGCACTTCTGGCCGTCAATCTCCTTGTAGATTACCTGCGGCTGACCAACCTGCAACTCGTAGCCCTCGCGGCGCATTGTCTCGATGAGCACGGAGAGATGGAGCACGCCACGACCCTTGACAATCCAGCGGTCGGTGTAGCCCTCCACGGGGTCCACACGCAAGGCGATGTTCTTCTCCAGCTCTTTCATCAAGCGGTCGTTGATTTGGCGAGAGGTGCAGAACTTGCCCTCACGACCGAAGAACGGCGAGTCGTTGATGGTGAAGAGCATCGACATCGTAGGCTCGTCCACGGCGATAGGAGGCAGCGGCTCAGGGTTCTCGAAGTCGGCGATGGTGTCGCCAATCTCGAAATGCTCCAGGCCGATGACGGCGCAAATGTCGCCACTGTCTACCGACTCCACACGCTTGTGTGTGATGCCCTCGAAGGTGTGAAGCTCCTTGATCTTGGTCTTCTCCTGAGTGCCGTCGCGGTGGCAGATGGTGATGTTCATGCCATCCTTGAGCGTGCCACGGTGCACGCGACCCACGGCGATACGACCAGTGTAGTTGCTATAATCGAGAGAGGTGATAAGCATCTGCGGAGTGCCCTCCAAGTGCTTAGGCGCGGGGATAATCTCCACAATCTTGTCGAGCAGATAGTCGATGTTGTCTGTCGGCTTCTTGTAGTCGGGACCCATCCAGCCATTCTTGGCCGAGCCATAGACCACGGGGAAGTCGAGCTGATCCTCAGTGGCGTTGAGGTCGCACATGAGGTCGAACACCATCTCATACACCTGCTCAGGACGGCAGTTAGGCTTGTCAACCTTGTTGACCACGACGATAGGCTTCAATCCTATCTTCAATGCCTTCTGCAGCACGAAGCGCGTCTGGGGCATAGGACCCTCGAAAGCGTCGACCAGGAGCAGGCAACCGTCGGCCATGTTGAGCACACGCTCAACCTCACCGCCAAAGTCGGAGTGACCCGGGGTGTCGAGAATGTTGATCTTTACTCCTTTCCACTTTATCGAGACGTTTTTAGAAAGAATCGTTATCCCTCGCTCACGCTCCAAGTCGTTGGAGTCGAGCACCTCGCCACTCTCATCCTTTCCATCTCGGAAAAGCTTTCCGGCGAGCATCATCTTGTCGACCAGCGTGGTTTTACCATGGTCGACGTGCGCAATCACTGCAATGTTACGAATGTCTTGCATCGTTTCTACCTTAAAATAAATGCTATTCTTATTGTATTATGGGTGCAAAATTACAAAAAAAATATATGAAAGCATTGCTAAGTGCCGAATTTTTAGTAACTTTGCAACCGCATTTCCGGAAAAGCCGGAGCATTCGAGGCCGTCGGGGGTTGTGATTAAGGCCCACAGGCGACGGAAGGATGTCGTTGATGCACCAACAAATTAATCAATTTCAACAAAAATGTATTTAGACAAGGAAAAGAAGGCTGAGATTTTCGGCAAGTATGGCAAGGGTACAACAGACACAGGTTCTGCAGAGGCACAAATCGCACTGTTCACCTATCGTATCTCTCACCTGACAGAGCACGTTAAGGCAAACCACAAGGATTTCGTGACCACTCGCTCACTGACCCAGCTCGTCGGTAAGCGTCGTCGCCTGCTCACTTACCTCAAGGAGCGCGACATCAACCGCTACCGTAACATTGTCAAGGCTCTCGGCCTGCGCAAGTAATACGCTCGAAGAAACACAATAAAGCCTCGCTATCGTGCTGATAGCGAGGCTTTATTATTTATGGTTGGTTGTCAGAATTGGTCGAGTTATAGTCGCTATAGGTTGCGGACGGGCCACAGGGGCCGCCCCTGCTTATCATCACAATTGGCTGAACAGCTTGCGACCCTTGGCATAATATTGCCAAAGTATGCTGAACGGCTTGCGCTCCGGCACGGGATTGAGCCGCCGCGACGCGGCAATCTCTCGCCTGTCCTTGTCGAAGTCGTGCTTCCACTTGTTGAAAGCTCTACGCCCGCGGAGAACCGCCTTGAAGTCGCCAAGATTGCGTTGCAAGACCAACATCTCCACGGCAGCGAGCCAATCGAGGAAGAACCTCATGCGCATGACTTGCCGCAACTCGTTGTCGGGCAAGTTCTTGTAGAGCATCGTGAGGTTGTTTCTGAAATTGAGGTAAGTCTTCATGGGGTTGCCTTTCGGCAGGGTGCCGCCACCCACGTGGTAGACCTTGCTCTCAGGATAGCACACTATTCTCTTGCCCAGCTGCCTAAGCCTCCAGCAGAGATCTATCTCCTCGCAATGGGCGAAGAAACGAGCGTCGAGCCCCCCTACCCTCCAATAGTCGTCGGCACGGATGAAGAGGCACGCGCCCGTGGCCCACAACACGTCCATGGCATAATCGTATTGCCCGCTGTCGCGCTCCACGGTGTCGAAAATCCTGCCACGGCAAAACGGATAACCATACTTGTCGAGGAACCCGCCGCAAGCTCCGGCATACTCGAAGCTGTCCTTGTCGGCCTCGGACAGCAGCTTGGGCTGGCACGCCGCAACGTCCTTATGGGCATCCATGAACTCTACCAACGGCGTGAGCCAATGATGAGTGACCTCCACGTCGGAGTTGAGCAGCACATAATAATCAGCCTTGATCTGCCCCAAGGCCCTGTTATAGCCCTCGGCGAAGCCATAGTTGCGGTCGAGGCGCAACGTGCGCACCATCGGGAAGCGCTCGGCGAGCATCTCCATGGAGCCATCGGTGGAGGCATTGTCCGCCACCCATACCTCAGCGTCGTCCTTGGAATACTTCACCACGTTGGGCAGATACTCGGCGAGCATCTGCCTGCCATTCCAATTAAGTATCACTATCGCTGTTTTCATAGCAATTGTCCTTTCAGCGCGTTTTGGGCATAATTGAATCCTCCCAACTTCACCTTTACTATCTCATTGTCGAGACGCTCGTTGTCGTCGGAAGGCGGCAGTTCCACGCGTATGTAGTTTTTCGTGAACCCGTGCATGGCCTTGCCGTGAGCCGATTTCTCGAAGAGCACCTCAGCCTCCTTGCCGATATGCTGGGCGTAGAAGTCGAGCGTCTTCTCGTCGGACAGCTTCAGCAACTTGTGCACCCTGTCCTTCTTGTCCTTGTCGTCAACGATATAATTGATGCGCAACGCCGCCGTGCCACGCCGCTCAGAGTAAGGGAAGACGTGGAGCTGGGTCACGGGCAGGGAGTCGAGAAAGGCGTAGCTGTCCTCAAAACACTCGGGTGTCTCGCCACGGCATCCCACCATGACATCCACACCGATAAAGGCGTCAGGCATCAATTGCTTTATAAGATGTATCTTATGCGCGAACACGTCTCTCGAATACCGGCGATGCATGAGCCGCAACACCTCGTCGCTACCGCTTTGCAGGGGTATGTGAAAATGAGGCATGAAAGCGCGGCTCCGCGCACAATATTCTATCAGCTCATCGCTAATCAGGTCAGGCTCTATCGAGCTGATGCGGAAACGGCTTATGCCTTCCACGCCATCAAGGGCCTTCACCAGGTCGATGAACTTCTCGCCAGTGGACTCGCCAAAGTCACCGATGTTGACCCCCGTGAGCACTATCTCCTTGCCGCCTTCGCGCGCGGCTTGCTCCGCCTGTGTCACGAGAGAGGCGATAGAGGGGTTGCGTGAGTTGCCACGCGCGAACGGTATGGTGCAATAGGTGCAATAATAGTTGCATCCATCCTGCACTTTAAGGAAATAGCGCGTGCGGTTGCCGCGCGAGCAAGAGGGCTGGAAACTCTTGATGTCTTTCGTCTTGACATGATGAAAGATGTGCCTATGCCCGTCAACGTCCGCCTCCACGGGTTGCATCCACGCGTCGTTGAGATACTGTATGAGGTCAGCCTTCTCGTTGGAACCCAGCACAAGGTCCACGCCATCCATCTTGCTCACCTTCTCAGAGTCGAGCTGCGCGTAGCACCCCGTAACCACCATGAAGGCGCCGGGGTTCTCCCTCACCAGGCGATGGATTGCCTGACGGCACTTATGGTCTGCCATCTCCGTGACCGAACAGGTGTTGACAAGGCAAATGTCAGCCTTCTCGCCCTCTTCCGCCTCCACGACACCCATCTCGCCAAGGAGCTTGGCGAATGTTGATGTCTCGGAGAAGTTGAGCTTGCACCCTAACGTATAAAATCTCGCCTTCTTGCCTTGAAAGGCCGATGTATCTATCATGTTATAATCCGATTTTCATGCAAAGGTACGCTTTTATTCACACTTACACATTATATTATTATATGAGATTTTAATATCATGGGATAATTGTCATCCCGTTAAGGCACACAGCAGGAGGCAAAGGGAAGGTTGCGCAAAAAAGTTACGTCTTTAACATTTGCACACCATGCTGATATTCAATGGGTTACAAAAAAGTTACAAAAAAGGGCAAAAAAAATCGATAAAAAAAGAACAACGTATTGAAAAAATGTCTACCTTTGCACCGTTGTTAATAAACAGATTGTTTTACAGATTTAAAAAGCAAAGAAAATGAAGAAATTAGTTTTAATGTTCGTGGCTATCGCAGCTATCTCTTTCGCATCATGTGGTAACAAGAATCAGAGCGCAGCTCCTGCCGCTGATTCTGACACAACTGCTGTTGCTGACACAGCTGATACAGCTGCTGTTGACACAACTGCTGCTGACACTACAGCT
This sequence comes from Prevotella sp., assembly GCA_036743855.1. Classification (GTDB taxonomy): domain Bacteria; phylum Bacteroidota; class Bacteroidia; order Bacteroidales; family Bacteroidaceae; genus Prevotella. Next base: position 17,270 of record DAINOS010000020.1, read on the forward strand.
GCTCAGTAAGTCAAGCTTCTTCGTTAGCACGAAATTAAAAAATTGAGAGACTCCGCCTTGGGCTTTACCCAAGGCGGTTTTTTTGTGTTCTTTTCGCGCTTAGTCATTCTTTTTTACTAACTTTGCAAATAGATTCTCACGCATCAAAGAACACATGCATTACCTAAGATATTTTTTATTGTTGCTTGCCTTTTGCGCACGTTTCTCCGGAGTGGGCGCACAGCAGTTGCAAAACACGGCATACCTGCTGTATATCAACCAGTTTAAGGATCTGGCAATAGAGCAGATGCAACGCTATCGCATACCGGCGAGCATCACGTTGGCGCAAGGCCTTTTTGAGAGCCGCGCCGGACAAAGCCGTCTTGCCACGATAGGCAACAACCACTTTGGCATAAAATGTCATGGATGGACAGGACGCTCCATCAACGCCGATGACGACGCCGTGGGCGAGTGTTTCCGCGCCTACGACAACGCCAAGCAGAGCTATGAGGACCACAGCAGGTTCTTGCGCAACAACCAACGCTACTCCATGCTTTTCCAACTTGGACCCACCGACTACCGCAGTTGGGCGAGAGGCTTGAAGGCGTGCGGCTATGCCACGAACCCAAGATATGCCGACAACATAATCAACCTCATAGAGCTGTACCATCTTGACCAATACGACCACGCCAAGGAATACGACCACTTCATGGCCGACAGGTACGACGCGAAAGAGCATTCTTATTCGCCTACTGGTTTCCACCCGATAACAAGATGCAACAAGAACTATTACATAGTGGCACGCAGGGGTGACACCTTCCGCAGCCTCGCCAAGGAGACCGGCATCTCCAGACGGAAGCTCGCGAAATATAACGAGCGCAACAAGAACGACGTGCTTCAGGCTGGAGACATAATCTACTTGGAAAAGAAGCAGAAGAAGGCATCCAAAGTGTTTAAGAAAAAGCCGCACATCGTCAAGGCGGGCGAGAGCATGTACTCCATTGCCCAAATGTACGGCATAAGGTTGAAGAGCCTTTACAAGATGAACCACATGAGCCCGGACGACTCCATCGTAGCCGGACAAAGACTTAAAGTTAGATAACCATGATAAAATTTCTATTCTGCATCGTCTTCTCCTTGGCGTCAGTGTGCGTCCAGGCGCAAGACTTCGACAACTGGTTTGAGGACAAGACCCTTCGCGTGGACTACATATTCTCTGGCAACGACCACGAGCAGCACATCTCCGTGGACGAGCTCTGCCAGTCGCCCCGCTGGTATGGCAAGCGGCAACACCTGAGCGAGCTGCCCATGGAGGGCAATGGCCAGATAACCATGCGCGACCACGCCACGGGCAAGGTGATATACCGCAACTCCTTCTCCACCCTCTTCCAAGAGTGGCAGACATATCCCGAGGCGAAGAAGCTCAACAAGAGCTTTGAGAACGTCTTTCTCGTGCCCATGCCCAAACGCCCGGTCGACATCACCCTCGACCTTCGCGACAACCGCAGGCAAGTGAGCTCGTCGCTAACCCACGAGGTTGACCCCAAGGACATCCTCATACGTCATATCGGCGAGAGGGAGGTCACTCCTTACGTCACCCTGCAAAAGGCAGCCGACTCCACACGTTGCATACGAATAGCCTTTGTGGCAGAAGGTTACACAAAGGCCGAGATGTCTCGATTCCTCGAAGACGCAAGGCGCGCCACAGGCTTTCTCTTCTCTTATGAGCCTTTCAAGAGCTCTAAAAGCAAGTTCAACATAGTGGCTGTGGAGTCGCCGTCAAAGGAGAGCGGTGTCAGCATACCCGACAAAGGTATCTGGAAGAACACCGCCTTGCTTTCCAACTACGACACGTTCTACAGCGACCGCTACCTCACCACCCTGCACCTGAAGACCCTTCACGACTGGTTGGCAGGCATACCCTATGAGCACATCATCGTGCTCGTGAACACCGACCGCTATGGCGGTGGCGGCGTGCTCAACAGCTATGACTTGTGCGCAGCCCACCACCCAACTTTCCGCCCAGTGTTGGTACACGAGTTTGGGCACAGCTTCGCCGGACTCGCCGATGAATACGCCTACGAGCAAGAGCAGATACCCCTCTATCCACACGACGTGGAGCCATGGGAGAAAAACATCACCACGAAAGTCAACTTCAAGGGAAAATGGGAAAACCTCATTGGCAAAGACCCCAAAGCCGGATTCTATGAGGGTGCCGGTTACAGCACCAAGGGCATATACCGCCCCTATGCCGACTGCCGCATGCGCACCAACGAGAACCCAGAATTTTGCCCTGCCTGCAAACAGGCCATACAGGGCGTAATAGACTTCTACACAAAATGATATTATATCTCTCAGACACAGGAAACACGGGATGGGCAGCCAAGGCGATAGCGGAGGCGACAAGCGACAGGCTGCTTTTCATTCCCGAACTGATGCGAGACAAACAATATGAGTTTGCGCTCACGGAAGGCGAAAGGCTTGGGCTCTGCTTTCCCGTGCACGGTTGGCGCCCACCTCTAATCGTGCGCGAGTTTATCAAGCACCTCAAAGTAAACGCCCAAGGACATTATGTGTACGCGTTGTGCACGGCTGGCGACAACATCGGCGAGACGATGGACATACTTCGCGACGACTTGAAAGCCAAGGGTTTGCCATTGGACGCAACGTTCTCGCTTGTCATGCCAGAGTCGTATCTCGGATTGCCTTTCTTCAACGTTGACAACGCGAAGAAAGAAAAAGCCAAGAAAGATAAAGCAGCGGAAGAACTGAAAGGCTACGTCAAGGATATTATAAACTGCCAAGCGGCAAGCCACCTCGTCATAGGACGTTGGCCTCGAATCAACTCTCGACTGCTGGGCGGATTCTTCGTGAGACACCTCATCACAGACAAGAAATTCAAGGTGGACAGCGACAGGTGCATAAAATGCGGCATCTGCGCCGAAGCATGCCCCACCAAAAACATAGTTGGCGGCAAGGGCCTTGAGCCACAATGGAAGCACGACGGCTCATGCCTCGCCTGCTTCGCCTGCTATCATCATTGCCCAAGACACGCAATAGACTACGGTTCATTGACAAAAAACAAGGGACAATATTTCTTTGGCCGGAAAAACAGTTGAAAGTTGCCTTTCCGCAATTACTTAAAAAGGCAAATCGTTTGCCGTGTCAATAAAAAAAAGTATCTTTGCGCCCTGAAAATATCAACATACAATGCCTGAAATATCAGTACGTGGCCTTGAGATGCCACAATCACCAATAAGAAAGCTTGCCCCATTGGCAGCGCAAGCAAAGCAACGTGGCATAAAGGTTTATCACCTCAACATCGGTCAGCCAGACTTACCAACCCCGCAATGCGGCCTCGACGCGCTGAAGCACATCGACCGCAAGGTGCTGGAATATTCCCCATCACAGGGCTATCTCTCCTACCGACAGAAGCTCGTCAGCTATTATGCCAAATACAACATCAACGTGTCTCCCGACGAGATTATCATTACCTCCGGCGGCTCCGAGGCTGTGCTTTTCGCCTTCATGAGCTGCCTGAATCCTGGTGATGAAATCATCGTCCCGGAACCAGCCTACGCCAACTACATGGCATTCGCGATCTCCGCGGGCGCCAAGATTCGCACCATAGCGACTACCATCGATGAAGGTTTTTCCCTGCCAAAGGTGGAAAAGTTTGAGGAGCTTATCAACGACAAGACACGCGCCATAATGATTTGCAACCCCAACAACCCAACGGGTTACCTGTATACACGGCGCGAGATGAACCAGATACGCGACCTCGTGAAGAAGTATGACCTGTACCTCTTTTCCGATGAGGTATATCGTGAATACATCTACACGGGCAGCCCATACATAAGCGCGATGCACTTGAAGGGCATTGAGGACAATGTGATACTTATCGACTCCGTATCGAAACGCTATTCAGAGTGCGGCATCCGCATAGGTGCCTTGATTACCCACAACAGCGAGGTGCGCAAGGCCGTGATGAAGTTTTGCCAGGCACGCCTTTCACCACCTCTTATAGGACAAATCATAGCAGAGGCTTCACTCGACGCCCCAGAAGAGTATTACCGCAACGTTTACGATGAGTACGTGGAGCGACGCAAATGCCTCATCGACGGACTGAACCGCATCCCAGGTGTCTACTCGCCAATACCAATGGGCGCCTTCTACACAGTGGCGCAACTCCCCGTGGACGACTCGGAGAAGTTCTGCCGTTGGTGTCTTGAGGAGTTCAACTATGAAGGCGAAACCGTGATGATGGCGCCAGCCTCTGGTTTCTACACCACGCCCGGTGCGGGTTGCAACCAAGTGCGACTTGCCTATGTCCTCAAGAAAGAGGACCTCAGGAGGGCACTCGTGGTCTTGGGCAAGGCACTTGAAGCCTACCCAGGGAAGACAATGTGATCGTAACAATGTGAGGTGATGAACTTTCCACTCTACATAGCAAAGAGAATATACGGAGACAAAGGCGACAAGCACAAGGTGTCGCGCCCTGCCATATCCATTGCCACGGCAGGCGTGGCAATAGGCTTGGCGGTAATGATAGTGTCCGTATGCGTGGTTCTTGGCTTCAAGCATACCATTCAAGCCAAGGTCATCGGATTCGGGTCGCACATACAAGTGACCAACTTCGTGTCGCAAACCGAGGCGGAACAGTATCCAATAGCCGCGAGCGACAGCATGATGAATGCCATACGCTCGATAAAGGGCGTGAAACACGCCGAGAGGTTCGCCTATCAGCAAGGAATACTGAAGACTGACAGCAACTTCCTCGGCATCGTACTCAAGGGCGTGGGGAGCGAGTGGGACTCCACTTTCATACACGAGAACATGGTGAGTGGCAGCATTCCACGCTTCTCCGACAGTTCATCCTCAAACAAGATTCTCATTTCGCAAAGCATAGCCAACAAGCTGAACCTAAAGCAAGGACAGCGCGTGTTCGCCTACTTCATTGACAATAGCGGAGTGAGAATACGAAGGTTCACAATACAAGGCATCTACCAGACAAACCTCAGCCAGTACGACTCTTATATGTGTTTCACCGACCTCTACACGACAGTGAAACTGAACGGTTGGAAGCCAGACCAGGTGTCGGGAATAGAAGTGGCCGTAA
>DAINOS010000021.1:0-20963 GCA_036743855.1 Prevotella sp.
TGCTGCCTCACGGTGACTTTCAGCAACTGGTTGCGATACGATGAGTTTACCTTGTCGAACCTGGCGTTCATCTTCTCTTCGGCGTTGAACGCCTTTATTATCCGAAGTCCGCCCAACGTTTCTTCCACTTGGCTCATAGTGTCGCTCCACAGGCTTTGGGCGAGAATGCTCTTGGCCTTTAGCTTCCTTCCCACGAAACCCATGAACCACGTGAAGATGGGCGCGAAAATGATGGTGAAGATGGTAAGCTGCCACGAGATTACAATCAACGTGACCAAATAGGCCACTATGAGGATAGGGTTCTTGAAAAGCATGTCGAGCGACGACATGATGCTGTTCTCCACTTCCTGCACGTCTCCGCTCATCCTGGCGATGATGTCTCCCTTGCGCTCCTCGCTGAAGAACGACAGCGACAGCGACGTGATCTTGTTGTATAGCATGTTCCTTATGTCCCTCACCACGCCTGTGCGTATCGGCATGACCGTTGCCGACGAAAGAAAATACGCCATGGTCTTGAGAAAAGTGGTGAAGGCGAGAAACAGGCCGATTATCAGCAGCGTCGTCGTGGCAGAAGTGCTTATGATAAGCTCCTGCACATAGTACGACAGGTTGTTCTGCAACACCTCCTTGTCGAGAGCCCACGGCAAGAGTTCGTTGGCTCGCAAGCCGCCGTCAACCTGGAAAAGGATTTGCAGGATTGGTATGAGAGCCGCGAAGGAGAAGATGTTGAGCAATGCCGAAAGCACATTGAAGAACACCGAGAAGAACAGATATTTCTTATATGGCGGCAGGAATCGCCGCAACACTACCAAGAACTCTTTCATGTATATGCTCTTAATGGATGATTAAGACAAAAGCTCGCCTATCAGCGTGGCGGACGAGCTGCCCGTTATTCTCACTCTTACCGTTTCGCCTATGTGGTGGTTTCCCTTGGGTATCACCACCGCCTTGTTTTGCGGCGTGCGCCCCATGAGCTGGTCATGGCTGCGCTTCGAGAATCGCTCAATGAGGATGTCAAACTCCTTGCCTTCGTCTTCCTTGTTTCGCTCAGCCGAGATTTGCGTTTGCAGGCGTATGAGCTCGTTGAGACGGCGTATCTTCTCCTCCTCGCTCACGTTGTCGGGCAGGTGCTTGGCGGCATATGTGCCAGGACGCTCCGAATACTTGAACATGAAGGCGGAGTCGAAACGCACGGTCTTCACGAGCGACAGCGTTTGCTGGAAGTCGTCTTCTGTCTCATCGTGATAGCCCACGAATATGTCGGTGGTGAGACCGCAGTCGGGTATTATCCGGCGTATGGCCTCGACCTTCTCAAGGTATTCCTCACGCGTGTATTTTCGGTTCATGTCGCAAAGCACCTTTGAGCTTCCGCTCTGCGCGGGGAAATGTATGTGATTGCAAAGGTTTGGTTCATCGGCAATGGCTTGGAGGATGTCCTCGGTCATATCCTCGGGGTTGCTCGTCGTGAAGCGCACCCTCATGTCGGGCACGGCCTCAGCCACCTTGCGCAGCAGTTCGGCGAAAGAGCACACATAGAGCTCCTTGCCGCCCTCTTCCTCTACTATTATGCCATTTTCCGGTCGCTTGCCGTTTGGCAAGAGTCCGTAGCTGTTGACGTTTTGTCCCAAGAGCGTCACCTCCTTGAAGCCGCGGTCGTGCAAGTCTTGCACCTCGGCGAGGATGCTCTCCACGTCGCGCGAGCGCTCCCTGCCCCTGGTGTAAGGCACTATACAATAGTGGCAGAAGTTGTTGCAGCCACGCATGATGCTCACAAATCCGCTCACGTGGTTTCCGCCAATGCGTGTTGGCAACACGTTGCGGTAAGTCTCCGTGGTGGATAGTTTCACGTCCACGGCAGGTAGTCCTTGCTCCGCCGCCGCCATCATCTCCGGCAAGCTCAAGTAGGCATCTGGGCCGCAAACGATGTTGGCGTGATGGTTCTTCACGAGGTCGTCCCTCACGCGCTCCGCCATGCAGCCAAGCACACCAAGCACTGTCTTCAAGCCTTTTTTCTTCTTGTCGGCGAAGAGTTGGTCGAGTCGCTGGTATATCTTGTTCTCGGCGTTTTCCCTTACCGAGCAGGTGTTGAGGAATATGGCATCGGCCTCATCCTCGTTGTCGGCAGGCTCATAACCAGCCATCTTCATGACAGAGGCCACCACCTCCGAGTCGGCGACGTTCATCTGGCAACCATAAGTCTCTATGTATAATTTCTTCATGAGTCGTTCGTTGATGTGAATTATAAAAAAGTCAATGTGGCTAAATCGCCTTCCATTTGGCGACTCCCGCCCAAAGCGCGTATAAGAGTAGCCCGGTTATCAGTCCGGCGAAAGCGTCAACGGCATAATGCGCGCGAATATACACCGTGGCGAAGAATATGCCTATGCATAAGGGCAAGAGGATGAGCACGAGGGTCTTGTTGCGCGTGCGCAAGGCGAGGATAAGACATACCACGGCAATGCCTATGTGCGAACTTGGGAAAGCCCCCGTGGGACGCTCGTTCTCGTGCACGTCGGCTATGAGTTGGTAGCCCAGGCCGTCGGTCCACCCCGGGGCTTTCATTATGTGCCAGTTGCCGGCCATCTTGTCGCCTATCATGGGGAACACTCCCTTGACTACATTCTCCATGCCTATGGCGGGATAATAATACATCGGGCCGGCCACGGGGATGAAGTCGAAGAGAAGGAAATAGGTGAAGAATGTTGCCATGATGATGAAGCAGCACTTCTCAAAATCCTTGTTTCTCGCGAAGAAATAGAAGAATGTCACCATCATGATAATGGGGTAAAAAGACACGTATGATAACTCAAGAAACTCGCTCAACACCGGCTGCGCGCACTTCTCGGCGAAGACGAGGGCTGGCTGGAAACCGAATATCGTCTGGTCCCACGCCGCGAACACGTGGTCGATATTGGGGAACAAGGAGTTGATGTCGCACGTGTCTTGATACCACCAAGCCAACAGCGACATTTGAATGGTGACGCGAAGAAACAGCGTCATCTTGCACGGCATGAACCTGTACACCGCCCACAATCCGGCGGTAATGGCCACGACGCGCACGCGTCCCCAAATCATGGCCTGGGGATTGTCTACCTTCGTGAAACAAAACAGCACCACCAAAAGCGTGATTGCCGCGTAAGCGAGTATCACCCATTCGAGTGCCAAAAGACCTTTGCGAGGCCTCTCATCTATCGTGAATAAATCTTTTAACTTCAAGGTTGACTGTCTATAAAATGTCTAAAGCCAGTGGTTCTCCTTGTACCACTCCATGGCTTTCCTCACACCCTCGCTGAGCTTGAAGTGTGGGGTGAAGCCCAACTCGTCGCACGCCGGCTCGATGTCGCACCGCCAGTTGCGCTGCCTGAGGATGTTGAACTTGTCGTTGTTGAGCACTATCAGCTTTCCGGTGGCCCTGCCCACATATTCTCCCACGAGCGTGACGAGCCTCAACACCCATACGGGGGCGGTGATCCTTATCCACCAGGGCTTACCCAATTCATCGTGAATATAGTCGCTGAAGGTGGAGCTTTGATACACGTCGCCATCGGAGAGGAAGTATTTTCTTCCCGACATGCCATGGTCGAGGGCGAGAAACACCGCCTGCACCAAATCCTCCACGTAGATGAAGGTGATGTCCTGACGGCGATACCCCACCGCGAAATCCACGTGGTCGCGTATGCTTTTCGCCATGACGAAATAGTCTTTCTCGCGTGGTCCGTACACCCCGGTCGGGCGAAGCACTATATAGTTGAAGTCGTTGCCTATCGAGTCGAGGAACCTCTCCGCCATGAGCTTGCTCTTTCCGTAAGCCGTGTTTGGCCGTGGCGTGTCGTGCTCCTCTATCTCCTGGTAAGGCTGCTTCTCCTTGATGGCCCCGTAAACGCTCAGACTGCTCATGTAGACAAAGCGCTTTATGGGCATGCGGAGCTTCAGTATGGCATTGACAAGGTTCTTGGTGCCCTCATAGTTGACCTTCATGAAGTCGTCCCTGTGAAGACACTTGGTGACACCTGCCGCATGCACTATATAGTCGAAGTCGTGACCCCGAAGCGCGTCTGCGAGGGCGCTCTCGGAAGAGAAATCAAGGTCTATGAAATGAATGCGCTCATCTTGCAGATACCGGCGCGAACTGGTGCGTCTCACACCAGCCCACGTCTCAAAGCCGCGTCGCAACGCTTCCTCTACAACAAAACTGCCAATAAAGCCGCTGGCACCGGTTATTAATATCTTCATAATCAATCAGGTTACAAAGTTAATACATAAATCACAATATTTTGCAAAATAATGTGATTTAATTAGGATTGTTGAAAAGTTTTTCGTTAATTTGCAGGTAAATATAATTCAAACCTTTTACACTATGGGAAAGAAGGACCATCAAGCCAAGAAGGAGCGTCGAGGCGGCAAGCGCATGACAAAGAAGCAGCTCGCCAAGGCTCTTGAGGCGTTTTTCAGTTCACAACCAGACAAGACACTGACCCTGAAAGACATATTCCACTCGCTTCGCCTTAACACGCATCCATTGAAGATGCTCGCCATGGACATCATGGACGAGATGACATGGGACGACGCCATAACCAAGGTCAGCGACAACTCGTATAAGCTCAACACCAAGGGGCAAGTGCAGGAAGGCCGCTTCGTGAGAAAGTCGAACGGCAAAAACTCGTTTATCCCCGACGGGAGCGACAAGCCAATCTTCGTGTCGGAGCGCAACTCCATGTCGGCTCTCACGGGCGACCGCGTGAGGGTGTCGATGATGGCTCGCCGCCGCAACCACATCAAGGAGGCGCAGGTGATAGAAATCCTGCAAAGGGCCAAAGACCAGTTCGTGGGCAGGCTGAGGGTAGACAAGGACATCGCCTTCCTCGTGACAGCGGAGAACACCATGGCGCAAAACATCCTCATACCGAAAAACAAGCTCAAGGGCGGCAAGACCGACGACAAGGCGGTGGTGAAAGTCACGGCATGGCCCGACAGCGAGCACAAGAGCATCATCGGCGAGGTGGTCGACGTGCTCGGAAAGACAGGCGACAACGACGTGGAGATGAACACCATCCTCGCGCAATACGGACTACCATACAAATACCCGAAGAACGTGGAGGCGGCAGCCGACAAGATAACCGGCGAGATCACCGACCAGGACGTGGCTGAGCGTGAGGACTTCCGCGACACATGGACTTGCACCATCGACCCGAAAGACGCCAAGGACTTCGACGACGCGCTGTCGATAAAGAAGCTCGACAACGGGCTTTACCAGGTCGGCGTGCACATAGCCGACGTGAGCCACTACGTCACCGAGGGATCCATCATAGACCGCGAGGCGGTGAAGCGCGCCACCTCGGTCTACCTCGTAGACCGCACCATACCCATGTTGCCAGAGCATCTCTGCAACTTCGTGTGCTCGCTGCGACCCAATGAGGACAAGCTATGCTACAGCGTCATCTTCGACCTCGACGACAACGCTGAGATAAGGGCCTCGCGAATAGTGCACACCATCATACGCTCCAATCGGCGCTACGCCTACGAGGAGGCACAGCAGGTGCTGGAAGACAACGGCGTGGTGGACGGCACGGGAGAGCCAGCGCCCAACCCGGGCAAAAACGGCTTCAAGGACGAGTATGGCTGGGAGATATGCACGCTCGACCGTCTTGCCAAACTGCTGCGCAAGAAGAGGTTCAAGGATGGCTCGGTGATGTTCGACACCGAGGAGCTCCACTTCGACATCGACGAGAAGGGGCACCCCATACGCTGCTATTTCAAGCGCTCGAAGGATGCCAACAAGCTCATCGAGGAGTTCATGCTCCTGGCCAACCGCACCGTGGCAGAGAGCGTGGGTCGCGTGCCAAAAGGCAAGAAAGCCAAGGTGTTCCCCTATCGCGTGCACGACAATCCAGATCCTGAGAAGATGGAGACCCTCAGGAAGTTCATCGCGCCTTTCGGCTTGAAGGTCAAGACCGATGGCACGCGCAAGGCCATGATAAAGAGCATCAACAAGCTCATGACTGACGTAGGCGAGCAACGTGAGGCAAAAGTGGTGCAGACCGTGACGCTGAGGGCGATGATGAAGGCCAAGTATACCACTCACAACATTGGTCACTTCGGCCTCGGATTCGACTATTACACCCACTTCACCTCGCCCATTCGCCGCTATCCCGACACCATGGTCCACCGCTTGCTCACCAAATATCAAAACGGCGGACGCTCAGCCAACGAGAAGCACTATGAGGACTTGTGCGAGCACTGCTCCGACATGGAGCAACTGGCGCAAAACGCCGAGAGGGACTCCATAAAGTACAAGATGGTGGAGTTCATGGGCGACAAGATCGGCAACGAGTATGATGCCCACATCTCTGGCATCACGTCGTATGGCATCTATGCCGAGATCGACGAGAACCACTGCGAGGGCATGGTGCCAATGCGCGACCTCGACGACGACTACTACGAGTTTGACGAGAAAAACTTCTTGCTGCGCGGACGCAGGCACCACCACAAGTACCAGCTTGGTGACCCCATACGCATAAAGGTGGCGAAGGCCAATGTGGAGAAACGACAGCTCGACTTCACGCTCGCCGACAGCAAGGCGTGACTTTCGGCTCTTGCAAGACACATCATCATGTCCGCGATGCCTTCTGACATCACGGACATGTTTTTTATTGTTTTGAAATGTCAAAAAACGAGAGATTTTGAGTTAAAGAAATAAAATAGACATATACGTTACAAAAACATTACATACTTTTGTAATATAAACTTAGACCTATCTTTGTAAAAGATATTGTTTTATAATCTGTTTTATTTTTAAACCAAAAACTTTCATTTTATGAAGAAACAATTACTATTCATTGTGTCAGCAGCCATGGCCATGCAGCTAAACGCGGCGCCGGAAAGCGACCCCGTCAGTGAATCGAAGGAAAGCACGGAAATCTCGACTGTTGACAATGAGCAACAATCGACCAAGCAAGAGTCGAAATGGGAAAGCATACTGAGCCACTTGCCAAAAATATCCGGATACTTGCAGACTGGCTGGAACTACAGCAAGACCACCGCTGACGGAGCACGCTCGTCATCATCGTTTCAGGCCAAGCGCCTGCGCCTGATAATGGACGGCAACGTTGGCGAGAAGGTTGACTTCCGCTTGCAGATTGAGGCATTCAACGGCATCGCGGGCTCTACCAACGGCAACGGCCAAAAAAACATACAGGTGATGGACGCTTTCGCCACGTTGAAGCTGTTGCCTGAGTTCAAGATCAGGGCAGGACAATTCTATACTCCTCTGGGCTATGAGAACTATGACATATCACCGAAGACCTTGGAGACAGTGGACTTCTCCAACATCGTGTACCGCATGGCGTGCCGCAACCCATACGAATACAACTTCGTGGACTACGGACGTGACCTCGGCGTGATGATCATCGGTGACGCATTCGACAGTGGCAAGGGCTTCCGCTACCTGCACTACGACTTGGCATTGACCAACGGCGGACTGCCATGCAAGGACGACCAAAACAGTTCAAAGGACATCTACGCCAGCGTGACCGTGCGCCCGACGAAGTATTTCAACGTGAAGGCTACATATAATTATGGCAAATACTCAAGCAACTCTCTGGCCGGAGGCAAAGGCGTGGGTTCGGGCAAGTATAACCCGCTCAACCGTTTCGTCGTGGGCGCGTGGTACAACGATCCCACTGGTCTCGACTTGCGCGCTGAGTATGGCGTGATGAAGTCGAAGGTGGACGACGTGAAATTCGTGGACGAGCAGGGCGCCTACTTCCTCGCGGCTTACCACATCGGCAAATGGTTGCCAATGGTGCGTTGGGACATGTACAAGGACCACAGCCTCTACTACGATGACAACCAGCAGCTGCAGAGCCGCGAGACCACGACAAACAACTACAATCGCATACTCGTGGGCCTGAACTACCAGCTCTTCAAGAACGTGACCATCCAGTTCAACTACCACCACTTCTTCTACGACAAGAAGGCAAAGGAAGCCATTGGATACGATGGAAACAACCAGATACAGTTGATGGGTCGCTTCGCGTTCTAAAACTCATTAAACACTGCATAACCAATAAATTAACTCTAAATTCACTTACCAATGAAAAAACTGTTTTTCCTCTTGTTTGCCAGCATCATTGGCACGAGCGTCTACGCACAACACCTTGGCACGGAATATCGCTTGAAGAAGGTGATTCAGGTTCCGGCACGTCAAGGCATCGCAGCCGACAAAGACTATTTCTACCTCTCCGACACGCGCGGACTCTACAAGTATGACCACAACTGGAACCTCGTGCAAAAGAGGGTGCAATCGAAGAGCGACCCCTTGTTCCCGCATCCTGAGAAGGCCAACCACTTTGGCGACATCGACGTGTACGACGGCAAGATCTACACCGGCAACGAGCACTTCAACTTGGGCCGCGGCGAAAACATCGCCATCTCCGTCTACGACGCCAAGACCTTGAAATGGATCGAGGACATCCCATGGTGCCCCGAGTCGGGACAGGTGGAATGCTCCGGCCTCGCCGTCGACCGTGAGAGCGGACTCATCTGGATGTCCGACTGGGTTGACAGCCGCTATGTCTACGCTTACAGCCTCGCCACGAAGAAATACTACACCAAGATGCAGTGCCGTCCTGAGCCTTACTGGTGCCAGGGAATCTACATCGCCGATGGCAAGATGCTCTTCTCTGCCGACGACGGTGAGTCGACCTACAACATTCCCGACAACCTCTATATCGCCGACATCGCCGGGGCTCCTTACTATGGCTTGAAGCAAGGCACGGAACCCGTGAAGGCCGACCCATGGAACGTGAAGACCGACGAGAACGGCAAGGTGGTGAAGCGCACAGGCCTCATTGCTGCAGGCGCTTTCGCGCGTCCGCTCACACTGTTCCGCGAGATGAGGGACTTCCGTCGTTGTGGCGAGATCGAGGGCCTCACCGTTGACCCATTGACCGACGACCTCTTGGTGCTCAACAACCGCGGCACGCAAATCATCCTCGGCATGAGCCAGGGCCCATTCACGGAAGAGGGTTACACGGGCGAGATACACGAGGTGTATGTCTACGAGAAAATAAAGTAATATCCTTGATACTACAATAGAAACAATATCCGTATAAAATGGCAAATCCCCGACTCAGCGCTCTGAGTTGGGGATTTGTGTTAACCTAAAAAACTAACTTTTAAACCTAAAAACTAAAAACCTATATGAAACAATCTACTAACCTAAACTGTGTATATGAAATAAAATCTAATAAGACGATCTTCTCACGAAGACCATTGTCCGTTTGACGCTGCAAAATTAGACAGAATAGGAATATGCACCAAATATTTTCAAAGAGTTTATGTATTTTTTCCAAATCCTTTTGACTTAGGTCAATACTGTAAACACATACATATAATAGTTAACACTCGTTCATATTCCTAACGAACTTAAATTTTCATATCTATCTGTTTATTAGATGATAAGAAGGACACCGTAATATTGTGTGTGCGCACACATATTTTTGACATATATCAAAAATAAGGCAGAAAAACGAATAAAACAAGAAAAATAATTTGAGGCTATTGAAAATCTATCTACCTTTGCAGTGTCAAAAGGAAAAAGGAGCTCCGACAAGAGTTCAACCCTCGCGAGAAGGTCATTCCGAAATTGACACATGACATTTGAAGATTAGTAGATTGTTTCATATAGGTTTTTAGTTTTTAGGTTTAAAGTTAGTTTTTAGGTTTTCATTAGGTCTTAGTTAGTTTTTGGTAAATAAATTAAGATTGGTTTTTAGGTTAACACAAATCCCCAACTCTGAGAGCAGAGCTGGGGATTTGCTTTTTATGTGGGCTCGATGGGCAAATAGGCACAACGGGCAAATAGGCATAATAAAAAAAATACCACGGTGTGGTATTGACAATACCACGCCTTGGTATTGGGAGTACCACGGCGTGGTACTGACGCTACCAAAGCGTGGTACTGAATTGAAAATAAGGCAAAAAATGCTATTCAGGCTGATTTTCCTCAAACGCGGCCTTCTCAGCCGCCGCTATGATGTCCTCGCGTCCGCCTTCCTTTTGCGATAGGATGGCCTCGCGCTCCTCTCCTATCGCGCTCTCCTTTTCAGAATAGACACGCTCGCGGAAAGCCGTCTCGTGCTTTGTCTCATCATCGGCGGAAACCGTGTCGGTCATGAAGACTTGCGTGGAGTCGATGTTGGGAAGGGGGTTGACAGGCTCTTCCTCCATCTTGGTGCGATCGCCCTTAGCCTTGAACACCGCGTCGATGAATTGCGGCTCACGCTTCAGCTTCTCCAGCGTGTCCTTGGAAGCCTTTTGCTGGCTCTCCTTCTTGGAGAACCCGTCGCCTTGGCAACCTTCAACGCCCTCAAGCAGCACCTGATAGCTGAAAATGGGGTTGCCTTCCTTGTCCTTGCCGCTGTTCAAGAGCTTGAAGTCGAGGTTCACCTTGTTTTTCTGTGTCCACTCGATGAGTTTCGACTTGAAGTTTACTTCCTTGTAAGCCACCTTGTCTATGTTGATCATCTTGGAGAGAATGCGCCTCTTGATGAATGTCATGCACGCGTCGTATCCCCTGTCGAGATATAACGCGCCCACGAGAGCCTCAAACGCGTTGCCCCCAAGATAGCTGTTGTGGGTGTTGGAGCGGCTGCTTGACAGGATGAGGTTGCATATACCCATCTCCTTTGCCAGCTTGTTGAGCGTTTCCCTCTGCACGAGTTTCGACCTCGTGTTGGTAAGGAACCCCTCGCGCTTCCCGGGGAAATGGCGGAACACGATGTCGCCAACGGCACAGTCGAGCACGGCGTCGCCAAGGAACTCCAGTCGCTCGTTGTTGACAGGCTTTCCCTTATTGTTGCGATGCCTGACGCTCTTGTGCATCAGCGCTATCTTATAGTAAGATATGTTGTGAGGATATACCCCTATGATGGAATGCAATGAAGCATAAAGCTCCTTCTCCTTTCGGAAAGGGAGCTTTATGCGATCTATTATGTTGACTAACATAAAGAGTTATTCAGCAAATTTCTTGAAGATGACACAAGCGTTGTGTCCGCCAAATCCAAACGTGTTGGAGAGGGCGGCGCGCACCTCGCGCTTCTGCGGCTTGTTGAACGTGAAGTTCAGCTTGTAGTCGAGCTCTGGGTCATCGTCACCTTCCTCATGGTTGATTGTAGGTGGCACCACGTCGTTGACCACGCTCAGCACGCTGAACATGGCTTCCGCCGCGCCAGCGGCTCCGAGCATGTGTCCGGTCATTGACTTCGTGGAAGAAATGTTGAGCTTGTAGGCGTTGTCACCGAAGAGATCCTTGATGGCCTTTGCCTCAGACAAGTCGCCCACGTGGGTTGACGTGCCGTGCACGTTGATGTAGTCGATGTCCGACGTTGACAGACCTGCGTCCTTCAATGCCTCCTGCATGACGAGCTTCGCGCCAAGTCCCTCTGGGTGAGAGGCAGTGATGTGATAAGCGTCGGCGCTCATTCCCTCGCCTGCCATCTCGGCGTAGATGTGCGCTCCACGCTTCTTGGCATGCTCCAGGGTCTCAAGGATGAGACAAGCTGAACCCTCGCCCATCACGAAACCGTCGCGGCTGCCGCTGAATGGACGGCTGGCGTGCTCTGGGTCGTCGTTGCGGGCAGACAGTGCCTTCATGGAGCAGAAACCTCCAAGGCCGCACTCGGTGATAGCCGCCTCAGCGCCTCCAGCCAAGATGATATCCGCCTTACCAAGACGCAGCAGGTTGAATGCGTCGGCAAGGGCATGGGATGAAGATGCGCAAGCACTTGTCGTCACATAGTTGGGTCCATGGAATCCGAAATGGATACTGATCTGACCTGCCGTGATGTCGGAAATCATTTTGGGGATAAAGAACGGGCTGAACTTTGGACCATCCTCATAGTGTTGGCCATAGTACATTACCTCCTCCTGAAAAGTCTGTATGCCGCCGATGCCTATGCCATAGACAACGCCCACGCGATTCTTGTCCACCGTGTCCAAGTCGATTTTTGAGTCGGCCACGGCCTGAACAGCCGCTGCAACGCCAAGCTGCGTGCAACGATCCATCTTGCGGGCGTCCTTGCGGTCGATATAGTCGGTAGCCTTAAAGCCCTTAACTTCACAAGCGAACTGCGTTCTGAACTTGGAAGGGTCGAAAAGCGTAATGGGAGCCGCGCCGCTCTTTCCGTCAAGGATGTTTTTCCATGTCTCCTCGACACTGTTGCCAAGCGGAGTGAGAGCGCCAAGTCCTGTTACTACTACTCTGTTCAATTCCATTTGAAAAACTTTCGTTAATACAAAAAAAGCGTTTAATGGCAATCATTAAACGCTGGGCATGACGCCAAATTTATTTATTTAGCGTTCTCGTTGATGTAGTTGATGGCATCCTGAACGGTCTGGATGGTCTCAGCCTTGTCGTCAGGGATAGAGATGCCAAACTCCTTCTCAAACTCCATGATGAGCTCGACAGTGTCGAGAGAGTCTGCGCCGAGATCGTTGGTGAAACTTGCCTCTGGCTTTACGTCTGCCTCGTCAACACCAAGCTTATCCACGATGATTGCCTTTACCTTTGATTCAATTTCTGACATAATTGTAGTCTTTATTTTTATTAATTAATAAATGAATTTCTAAAACATTTTTTCTCAAAAACTTGTGCAAAGTAACTAACTTTTTGGCAATTACGCAAATAAAACATTGAAAATTTAATGTAATTATGCACAACAGATAGCATATTGTGCATTTACGCTGCCATTTCAATTGATATATATCACTATTCCATGGTCATTTAATTTATGAAAAGGTTGGATAGTTCGAAATAAGTTATTAATTTTGCAAAAATCTAAAGACAATTGATTCAAGTATGTCATTTACTCAGAAATGTAATGAAATCTTCAATAAAGCCATTGAGGATTACCACGTGAAAAACGATATAGACACACCTATCAGCAACCCTTACGGGCACGACACGATAGAGAACCGCCTGTATCTGAAATGTTGGATTGATTGCGTGCAATGGCATATGGAGGACATCATTCGTGACCCGCACATCGACCCGCAGGAGGGAATGCAGCTCAAGCACCGCATCGACCGCTCAAACCAGGACCGCACGGACCTCGTGGAGCAGATCGACTCGTGGTTCAGGCAGCATTTCTCTGACGTAACGCCCAAGCCAGAGGCGCGCCTGAACACTGAGAGCCCAGCGTGGGCAGTGGACAGGCTCTCCATACTCGCCCTGAAGATTTACCACATGAGGGAACAGGCAACCCGCGATGACGCCACGCCGCAGCACCGCGAGCTGTGCAACGGAAAGCTCAACGTGCTCTTGGAGCAACAGAAAGACCTGTCACTCGCCATAGACCAATTGCTGGACGACATCAAGGAGGGAAAGAAATACATGAAAGTGTATAGGCAAATGAAGATGTACAACGATCCCAGCACCAATCCCATACTCTACCAGAAGAAGTGAAGACCGACCACATACTCATCATCCGCTTCTCCGCTATGGGCGACGTGGCCATGACAGTACCCGTGGTCTACGCCCTGGCAAAGGAGTACCCCAACTTGCGCGTGACCATGCTCTCGCAACCATTCGCGAGACCACTCTTCGAGAACCTTGCACCGAATGTCAGCTTCATGGAGGCCGACATCAAAGAGGAATATAAAGGTATAAAAGGCCTCAACGCGCTTTACAGGCGGTTGGCGGCAAAGCAATTCACGGCGATAGCCGACTTGCACAACGTGTTGAGGTCGAGCTATCTACGCATGAGATTCAACCTTGGTCAAAACAACGTGGCGCACATCAACAAGCACCGTGAGCTGAGAAAACAGCTCACGGCCACGAAAGACAAGGTGATGGAACCCATACCAACTGCTTTCGACAATTATAAAGATGTGTTCGCGCAGTTGGGCTATCCCATAAAGAACATGGACTTCAAGTCGGTGTTCCCTTCAAAAGGCCCATTGAGATTGCTGCCTGCCGAGATTGGCGACAAGAAAGACTTTCAACAATGGATAGGCATAGCGCCATTCGCGGCACATGAGGGCAAGGCTTATCCTCTGGAGAGGATGGAGATTGTCATCGACAACATCGTAAAGCGTCATCCCTCTGCGCGCATATTCCTCTTCGGCGGCGGAAGCCAAGAGACCGACTTGCTGAAAGGCGTGGCGAAGAGGCATAAGTATTGCACGGTGGTGCCTGGCTTGCTCCACGACCTGCACGAGGAGCTCATACTCATGAGCAACCTCGACGTGATGGTGAGCATGGACTCAGCCAATATGCACCTTGCCTCGCTCACGGGCACGCCGGTAGTGAGCGTGTGGGGAGCCACGCATCCTTACGCCGGATTCATGGGATGGAACCAAAAGGAGGAAAACGCGGTGCAGGTGTCAATGCCATGCCGCCCATGCTCCATCTTCGGCAACAAGCCTTGCCATAGAGGTGATTACGCCTGCTTGCGACAGATAGACCCTATGACCATCGTACAGAAAATAGAGAACAACTTATAACAAAACATAGTGGATAACACTGTGGATAAGGCTGTGGAAAACGATTGCGATTTCCACAGCCTTATTGTTTCTGCCAAGTCACGGGGGATATCAACATGGTTATAAAAGCATTTTCAAGCCATTTTCAACACAATATCACAAGCAAAAGTTATTCAACTTATGCTTATCCACATACCCACTATTTTGTGGAAAACCTTGCAACAGGCTATAAGAAAGCATTTTGATATTATGCATCGATGTATATAAGCTAAACTCTACGGTTTATAATTTATATGGCAAATATTCCGGCAACAAAGTATCAACATATCCACAGCCTATCATCATACTATTATTTTTCTTTTTAATTTTTAAAATAGAATAGATAATAATAATAAGGTTGTGGAAAAGCGTTAACTTTGCATCCATGCAAGGACTGTCTATTCTTATCCCCGTTTATCGCGACTCATGCGTGAGGCAAGTCATGGCATTGCGCCGTCAATGCCAGTGCTTGGACTTGCCATGGGAAATAGTTGTGGCAGACGATGGCTCACCCTCGCCTTGCGATGGCTTGAACGATGAAATAGGCTCCATGGCTGGTTGCAGGCTCATAAAGCGACAAGAAAACGTGGGCAGGGCGGCAATAAGAAACTTTCTCGCGCGTGAGGCACGGTTCGACACATTATTATATATAGACGCTGGGATGATGCCCTCTGATGGTTTTGTCGCGACTTATGTGGAAAACATGGACAAGGCCAAAGTCGTGGTGGGCAGTTTGATGGTAACGAAAGACAGCGTGGACTTATCCAATCTTCGTTGTTTGAATGAGCTGAAGGCGGAGCGCAAATCCTCAGTAAGTAAGAGAAACGCTAAGCCTTATCTCGATTTTCATTCTACACATTTTATGGTTACCCGACAGACAATGTTAGATAATCCTTTCCGTGAGGATATAAAGACATACGGATATGAGGACACCCTCTTCGGGAAAGGCTTGGCAGACAGGCAAGTAAGCATACTTCACATAGACAATCCATTGCTTTTCGTGAGGTTTGAGAGCAACAGCCGTTTCCTTGAGAAGACAGAAGAGGCCTTGCGCACACTCTATGATTACAGGAAAGAGCTGAAAGGCTACTCTGCCCTGCTCCGCCTTGTGGACAGTTTACAACGGCATCATCTATTGTGGATAACTGTGTGGATAAACCGGTTGACAAGCACCGTCATAAGACGCAGACTCATGGGCAAACGTCCAAGCCTGTTTCTATACAATGTTTTCAGAGTGTGCTGTCTTTCAAGTAATTATATGAATAAAAAGTAACAATATTCAGCAAATGAATGAAATAGCAGAAAAGGAAGAACAGATATTAATAAGCATAACAGGTCAAGACAGGCCTGGTCTCACGGCATCGGTCATGCGCATCTTGGCGAAGTATGACGCTCAAGTGCTCGACATAGGCCAGGCAGACATCCACTCCACCTTGTCGCTCGGCATTCTCATGCGGCTCGACGGCATGCACTCGTGGCAAGTGATGAAGGAATTGCTATTCAAGGCCACGGAACTTGGCGTACACATAGACTTTTCCCCAATAAGTGACGATGAGTATGAGAGTTGGGTGAACCAGCAAGGCAAGAACCGATACATACTCACCCTCATAGGCCGTTCGCTCTCGGCACGGCAGATAGAGGCTACTACGAGGACGATAGCCGAGCAAGGGCTGAACATCGACTCAATATTGCGTCTCACTGGCAGAATGAGCATCAAGCAGCCCAAGCGAAACGTGAGGGCGTGCATAGAGTTCTCGCTGCGAGGCAATCCAGCCGACACGACGGCCATGCAGAAAGAGCTGATGAACATGTCGCAGGAGATGGCGGTGGACTTCTCGTTCCAGCACGATGACATGTATCGCAGGATGAGGAGGTTGATATGCTTCGACATGGACTCCACGCTCATACAGACTGAGTGTATCGATGAACTGGCAAAGCGTGCAGGAGTGGGCGACAAGGTGAAAGCAATCACGGCTCGCGCCATGCGTGGTGAGATAGATTTCAAGGAGAGCTTCAAGGAGCGCGTGGCGCTGCTTAAGGGTCTCGACGCGAGCGTGATGAAAGACATAGCCGAAAACATGCCCATCACGGAAGGGACAGACAGGCTTATGAGTGTGCTGAAGACTTGCGGATACAAGATAGCAATCTTGAGCGGAGGTTTCACCTATTTTGGCGAGTACTTGCGTAAGAAATATGGTATCGACTATGTTTATGCCAACGAATTGGAAATAGGCGACGACGGCAAGTTGACAGGCAACTATGTGGGCGACATCGTTGACGGGCAGCGCAAAGCAGAGCTTCTCAGGCTCATCGCACAGGTAGAAAAGGTGAACCTTGCCCAGACCATTGCCGTGGGTGATGGCGCCAACGACTTGCCTATGATTGGAGAGGCGGGACTTGGCATCGCCTTCCATGCCAAGCCTCGTGTGGTGGCAAACGCCCAGCAGAGCATCAACACGATGGGAATAGACAGCATACTCTATTTCCTTGGCTTCAAGGACAGTTACTTGGGAGAGCAGGGAAAACTGTAATTAAATATAGTATATGGGTAGACAACTGTGGATAGACTTGCTTCGTGGGTTCTGTATGTTGATGATTATCTTCGACCATACGGAGATTTGCTTCACGGGAAATAACATTATCCCTTACGAACTTTACGTGCCTGATGTGCTAATGGCATTTTTCTTTCTGTCAGGGTATCTGTTTTATCGTTCACAGGGATTCGATGTGCGGCATAAGCTCATGTCAGTGATGCGGTCATTGGTGATGCCTTATTTCATGTTTGTCACTGTCCTTGCCGTCCCTAAGGCTTTTCTGCATGGCTATGGCATTGCGGTTTCGGCAATGGCATGGCAGATTGTGTCTGGCCAGGAATCGTGGTTTATTGCTGCCTTGACCATAAGCAATATAGTGTTTAGTCTTGTTCTTTGGCTTACAAAAGAGAAACCTCCTGCCTTGATGTTGTTTGTCGTCGTAGCCATGGCATTGAATATAATGGTTGGCTCAGGTAAAATGTTGTTTGCGCCAGATTATTGGCATGTCAACGAAGCTGCGATAGCTCTGTTTTTCATTATCTTGGGTTATCTATGCCATAGGTATTGTGGGTTGCTTTTACTTCATTTGAAAAATGGAAAACGTGCCATTGCCATATTAGTACTTTTAACAGCATTAATGTGTATGAAATGTTATACCTATTGCCATTTAGAGCATTCTGTGTCTATCTACTCGCTTGTTTGGCCATATGGTTCACTATTGTCGGTGACGGCATCAGTTATATTGTTGTTTATTCTTTTCAGTATGGCTCCACGAGGAAAGCAATTTAGAGATACTTTCGCTGTTCATGCGTTATCATGGGTAGGGCGCCATTCACTTGTTTATTATTTTTTTTGCAGTGGCATTCCAACAGCATTGGCCGTGGCATTGGCCAAAACAGGTTATGCCTATCAAGGTCATCACTGGGAAGTAATACCCGTCTTCTTCATCAATGTGGTTATTATCACTTGTGTGGCATGGGTAATTTATCGCTACTTTCCTTGGATGACAGGAAAGCGGCGGCAAGCATGAAAATGAATGGCATGAATGGAGACTTGAAGCGTGTTTCGCCATGCGATACAAGAACCAAACATAAAGACCCGGCAATGATGATAAATAAAGGTAAGAATGCTTTTCTGTATTGTTTGCGTATGATAAATACAAATGAACCAATGATTGCAAGAATAAGTATCGTCGTATAAACTATTTGGTTGAGCAAGGCAAACCATTGGATGCCTGATAAATAGCTGACGTTGTGCAGTAAATCTCTTATTGGTAAAGTGACGTAATTGTTTTCTGCATTGCTTTTGTCTTTTAGGAAAGCGGATATGTTGTCATTATCCTCATAATACATCCAAAACAACCTTCCTGGTATTTTTTTGATATATTCCTTCTTATGGTTTATGAGCCATTGCAATGATCGTTTTTTCCAAATGTCAGCACATTGAAATGCTGTCAAATGCTCTCTACCCTCTATATAACGTGCCGTGCCTTTTGGATAGAAATCATCGGTATACACTACCTTGGTTCCTTTTTCATATGTTGTAGCCGCAAAATTGAACCAAACAGTAGTGGGCTGTGTTGCAAAGTGGCCAGTCCTGTACCAGCACGATAATCCTAACAATAACGTGATGCAAGTATATGTGCATACTACAGCCGCATATCTTTTAATGATATGTTCTCTTTTGTAGAATAAGCAAAAAATTATGGCTGAACCTATGTAAATAATAGAGATAGGTCTTATCCAATTGGCAATGGCAAATAGTAAGCCTGCAACAAGCCATATTTTATCATTGTTGTATTTAAGCGTTGTATATAGTGCTGTTAACGCCAGTGCCACTGATGGTATTTCTGATAATAATGTAGTGCTTTGTCCCCAATTGTTAGGATAAATGATATATAGTAAAAGGGCTATAATCCCAACGTTATGGTTAAAAAGAAGCTCTGTAAAGCGTGCGAGGATATAAGCTGTCAATGCTTTCAAGGCACACATCAATACTAATAAGGGATATATACTCTTGAATAGCCATAATGAAAGGGCAATAAGGTTTATTTGTCCTATATTCCAAATGAAAGGCTTTCCGATGATGGTAGATGCGGATGGATAAGGTTGACCGTCATGTATCGACAGTAAGGCGTATTCTATATATCCGTCGCCATCATTGGTAGGAGTGTAGCCCACAAAAAGCAAGATGCCTATCAGAAACAAAAAATAGGCTACACTTAATTTACAATAGCTATTTTGCATACCACTCCTTTATCACCTTCACTTGTTGCTATCTCAACCATATAAACACCACTTGCAACGCGTTTTCCTCCTTGGTCAAGACAATACCATTTGTATTGTCCGTTTTCTGCAGTGCCTTCATTCACTAACGAGCCATTGCTCGTAACTATCTTCACTGTGGCTCCATTTTCCAATCCTGTAATGGTTATCGCTCCGGAATAGCCTGGCCGTACAGGATTTGGGTAAGCCCATACGTTGTCTTTTGTCATGCCGTCGCTATTATCTACAAAACTTGAAGAGTAAGAGCACAAACCATTGTCTGTGCCTATATATGTAATGTTGGTATTCTTATCGAAAGCAATGGATAAAATGTTGTCGGAAAGGATTTTACTGTTAGATGTGGTAAAATGAGCCAGTGTGGTGATGTTGTCTGAATCGATGACATAAAGGCCATTTCCGTTTGTCCCTATCCATTTGTGGTTGCTGTTGTCAATGGCGATACTTTTTATATTCACCCCATTAAGCAGATAGTCTGCATAGTTGGTACCATCATTGCGTGGAACTTTTATTTGAGTAAGAATAGGAGAACTTGCGTTTATCTGGTCAGGCTCCAACATGAATATTCCGTTGTTGGTTCCTAACCACATATTATTGTTATTGTCTTCAGCTATGCATTGAAATGATGTGATTGTTAGTGTGGTGCCATCTTCGTTTACAAAAGGCTCTGTAAATGCTATCAATGCGTTATTGTTTGTTTGATAAGCATAAAAAGATGGAACGACCCAATAATTATTAACAAACCATGTAAAATTGCGGCTATCTGTCATCAACCCTTGCATAGACCCAAGGCTTTGCGGGTCAGGGAAAATATATTTATACCGCATCAGTTTACTCTGTGGATGCGACACCCATTGTCCGTCTTTATTGTATTCCAATATTGATTGTGTTGGTGCCTGGCTGTTGAGTGCCCATAGGTTTCCGTCTTTGTCGTACATCACGCCGAAGACCAATTCATAGTCCTGGCTTTTCTTGTCGAACATCTCAATGGGTGAGTTCTTGTGATTCCATAATTTTATGAATTTGCCGTTCTCAAATTCATAAACTCCGCTTCTTGTCCCTGCCATGACGTGATTGTCATTGCGTGGGTCAATGTCAAGACACATTACATCCTCATATTTGATGCCAGTGGAAGAAGCCATGTCGTCTTGATAAACAGTCCATTTATCATTGTCTAACACTTGTAAGCATCCTGGCTGGTAGCTGAATAATCCCCCGCAACTGTACAACTTTCCATTGTGCATCTTCAAGAACCCGAAGTGGTTGTACTTTGGTCCATCGGGTTTTACCTTGTTTACGGTGGCGAGCAGGTCAGCGTCCATGGTCTTGGGTCGTGCAGTGTAGTTGCCTATGCGAGTCCATTGGTTGGGATTAAGGAGGTTGGAGGTAAGTTCAGCGCGGTATAGGCCTTTTGTGGAACTTGCGGCATAGATGTATTTGCTATCAGTGTAAGAATAATCCACGCGGAAGCCGAGTTGGTAAGTGTCGGTAAACGATGCCTTTGCCACGTTGAGCCTTACTATCCCGAAATTGGTGGAGATGTAAGCGTCGTTGCCATGGATATCCACACTATTGATAGACTTATCCACAGTCATCGACGTGTTCATGTATGCCGGCATGTTCA
>DAINOS010000022.1:0-20750 GCA_036743855.1 Prevotella sp.
ACTTCTCCGTAGGCACCGGCTGATCGCATGGCTATCAAGTCGCCACGTTTGCATTCTGCCACAGGTATGTCCTTCGCGAAAACGTCACTTGACTCGCAAATCGGACCTACTACGTCGTAAGTCGCAGGATGCTTGTCGCTTGTGATGTTCTCAATTTTATGCGAAGCATGATAAAGTGCAGGGCGTATCAAGTCTGTCATTCCCGCGTCCACGATGCAGAAAAGTTTGTTGACACCTTTCTTCACGTACAGCACCTCTGTTATCAAGCTACCCATTTGAGCTACTATTGAGCGACCGAGCTCAAAGTGAACTTTTTGTCCTGGCTCCAAGCGCAAGCCATTGGCAAATGTCTTGAAATAGGAATTGAAGTCAGGTATGGGGTTCTCCTCAGGATGGTCGTAGTCTATTCCGAGTCCGCCACCAACGTTTATGTTCTCCACCTTGATGTTCTTCTGCTTTAAGATTTCTTGAAGTTCATTTATGCGGAGGCACAATGACTCAAAGTCGCCCATTTCGAGGATTTGGCTACCGATATGGAAATGCAAACCAGTGAACTTGATGTTTTTAAGTTCCATGGCCCTTTCAATCACTGGTACCATGTCGCTCATCGCTATTCCAAACTTGTTCTCGGCAAGTCCTGTCGTGATGTTGGCATGTGTATGGGCGCCTACTTCAGGGTTAATCCTAAAGCAAACATTGGCTATTTTTCCCTTTGCCTTTGCGAGTTCGTTTATGACTTCAAGTTCTGGCACGCTCTCCACGTTGAAGCAAAAGATGCCTGCGTCAAGTGCCGTGTTTATTTCCCAATCGGCCTTTCCCACGCCAGCGAAAACAATGCCAGAGCTTGGAAAGCCGGCTCGTCTGGCGGCCTCAATCTCGCCACCACTCACACAGTCGGCGCCAAGGCCACCCGCGGCTATAATCTTTAATATCTTTGGGTTGGCATTAGCTTTGACAGCGTAATGGACAACGAAATTATCATATTTCGCCGATTCGTTTTTAACTGCTTCTATCGTCTTCCGCAGAAGAGTTGTATCATAATAGTAGAAAGGAGTTTGCGTCGAGCGAAACTTCTCTACAGGAAAGAGTGTCTCCATAAATATTAGATTGGCCTTAGCCTCTATTCGTGTTATTTATTAAACAATGTGTCGCTGAGGTTCTTCAGCGCTTGCTTCTTGTCCGACTCCTTGATAAGGAAAGAGATATTGTAGTTGGAACCTCCATAGCTTACCATTCTCACAGGTATGTTCTTCATGGCGTCTGTGGCAATCGTCTCAAATCCCACGTTATGCCAATCGAGATCACCAACGACACAAATGATGCACATATCCGGGTCAACCGTCACTGTGCCGTATTTTCTCAACTCATCAACGATTTCATCGAGATGCGTGTCATTGTCGATGCTCATTGACACGCCGACCTCTGACGTGGTTATCATGTCGATTGGGGTCTGGTAGCTCTCGAAAATCTCAAAGACCTTGCGAAGGAATCCCGTGGCAAGCAGCATACGAGACGATTTAATCTTTATTGCCGTGATGTTGTCTTTTGCCGCTACTGCCTTGATGGTGCCTTTCCCCAGCTCATTGTTGATGATGGTACCTTCAGCGTCGGGTTTCATCGTGTTCTTCAGTCTTACTGGAATGCCAGCGTACTTGGCTGGTTGTACGCACGTTGGATGCAGAATCTTGGCGCCGAAATAGGCAAGCTCGGCAGCCTCCTCAAAGTTGAGCTGTCTCACGGCCTTGGTATTGTCCACAAAACGAGGGTCGTTGTTGTGCATACCGTCGATGTCGGTCCATATCTGAATTTCGTCAGCTGGAAGGGCGGCGCCAATCAACGAAGCTGTATAGTCAGAACCTCCGCGCAGAAGATTGTCTACTTCGCCGTAGGCATTGCGGCAGATGAACCCTTGCGTAATGTAGATTTGCTTGCCTGGATTCTTATCCATGACCTCGGCAAGATGTTCCTTGATATATGGCAGGTCAGGCTCAGAGTTCTTGTTGGTCCTCATGAAGCTAAGCGCGTCGATAAGCACGCTCTTGATGCCATTCTCTTGAAGGAGGTTGTTCATCATGTTGGTTGACATGATCTCACCCTGTGAAACTATGATTTTCTCCTCGAAGCTCGTGAATATGCCCTTGGTGAAAGAGCGCATATAGTTGAACCTGTCGTGGAGAAACTCGCGTGTCTTTGTCTTGAACGCGTTGTCAGAATACAATTCCTCCACATGCCCCATGTACTTTGTCTCGAGCTTGTTTATTTCCTCATTAGCTCCTTCTGGATTCTTTTTGTAGAGATAATTGCTTATTTCCACAAGGCTGTTTGTCGTGCCACTCATGGCAGACAACACCACGAATGTCGGTTCGCCCGATCTTGTTATGAGTTGGGCCACACTCTTCATGCGTTCAGGACTTCCAACGGAAGTGCCTCCAAATTTCATTACGTTCATAAGACAGTATATCTTTATATTTTAGTCTTTGTTTCTAACCTCTATCACTCTTCCGTCCTCACATTTGTATATGATGCCAGGATAACGGTCTATCATGGGTATATTATGTGTTGACATCACCACCGCCGTGCCTTGTTTCGTGATGCCTTGCAGCAATCTCACGATGTTGTCAGCAGTTTCCGGGTCGAGGTTGCCCGTCGGCTCGTCGGCTATGATGACCTTCGGGTTGTTGAGCAAGGCACGCGCTATGGAGATTCGTTGCTGTTCACCGCCAGAGAGCTCGTGTGGCATGGAATGAATCTTGTCAGTCATCTCCACTGCCGCAAGCACCTCGTTGATGCGCTTCTCTATCTTCTTGCTGTCCTTCCAGCCCGTGGCACGCAACACGAAACGCAGGTTGTTCCAAATGTCGCGGTCGCGAAGCAATTGGAAGTCTTGAAAGATGATACCCATTTCTCGCCTCAATGCCGGAATGTCGCGGCGTTTCAGCGTCAGGAGGTTCCTGCCAAGGACCTCGGCTTTCTCAGCCTCCTCTGGATAAAGGTCCAGCTCGCAATACAAAGTCTTGAGCAAACTGCTCTTTCCAGACCCCACCTTTCCTATAAGATAGATAAACTCTCCCTCGTTGGCGTGAAAACACACGTCATCGAGTATGAGCTTGTCTTGTTGATAAACCTTAACTTTATCGTAATCTATAAGCATAACCTGAATTAAATTAACTGGAGATTCCGATTACTCTTTACTTTTCTTTATTCTCCTTGCCTTGTCCCAGTCGGGATTATGGCGTTTGGCAAGCTCTCGCGCTATGTCTTCAATGCGCAATCCCTTGGAGGTCAGCAGCACGATGAGATGATACATGAGGTCTGATGCCTCGTAGACGAGCTTGTCGTTGGTGCCATTCGTAGCCTCTATCACTGTTTCCACGGCTTCCTCTCCAACCTTCTGCGCCATCTTGTTGGCACCCTTTCGGAAAAGGCTTGTCGTGTAGCTTCCTTCGGGCATCTCCTCGTGGCGTTTATCAATGAAGTCTTGCAGTTCCGTGAGGAATGTTATAGGGTTCAAGTCGTTGCTTTCGCCCCAACACGTGTCTGTGCCGAGGTGACAGACAGGGCCATCTGGGTGAACCTCTATGAGAAGAGTGTCGTGGTCGCAGTCTTCCTTCATGCTGACAAGATGCAAAAAGTTGCCGGAAGTCTCGCCTTTGGTCCAAAGGCACTTTCTTGTCCTGCTCCAGAACGTGACAAGCCCCGTGGCCTTGGTTTTCTCATAGGCTTCCTTGTTCATGAAGCCAAGCATCAGCACTTTGGCCGTCACGGCATCTTGTATTATAGCAGGTACAAGCCCTCCCATCTTCTCGAAATCCATATTCATAATCTTACGTTTATACCTTTATTTTTAAGATAGTGCTTGAGCTCGGGAATCTTTATCTCCCCAAAATGAAACACACTCGCAGCCAACGCCGCGTCAGCCTTTCCCATCGTGAAGGCATTGTAGAAATCTTCCATCTTGCCAGCTCCACCACTCGCAATCACTGGTATGGGCACCAAGTCGGCCATCTCGGCGAGTGGCTCGTAGGCGAAGCCCTGTTTCACGCCGTCATGATCCATGCTGGTGAAGAGTATTTCTCCCGCGCCACGGTCTGCCACTTCGCGCGCCCAATCCATCAGGCGTCGCTCGGTGCGTTCCCTGCCACCTTTCACGTAGCAATGCCAACCGTCAGCGTCATGGCGTGCGTCTATGGCACACACGCAGACTTGCGAACCATATTTCGATGAGATTTCATCGATAAGCTCAGGGTGCTTGATAGCCGCCGAGTTGATGCTAATCTTGTCGGCCCCAGCCCCAAGCAAGCGGTCCACATCCTCTATCGCGTTGATGCCGCCACCGACGGTGAACGGGATGTTTATGTTACGCGCCACCCTACTCACCATGTCGGCAAATGTCTTGCGCCCGTCCACGGTCGCGGTGATGTCGAGAAAGACGAGCTCGTCGGCACCGGCGTCGCTATAAGCCTTTCCGAGCTCCACGGGGTCGCCAGCCTGCCTGAGGTTGACGAAGTGAGTGCCCTTAACGGTCTGCCCATCCTTTACGTCAAGGCAAGGGACTATGCGTTTTGCCAATCCGTTGTATCTCATGCTTCCAGCTTCTCTATGTTTATCTTGCCCTCATACCATGCCTTGCCGAAGACGACGGCTGGTATGCCGGCTTGTTCCAGTTCAACGATGTCTTCATCGCACCCCACTCCACCGCTTGCGATCAAGTGGATGCCAGGGAAAGCCGCCATGACTTTGCGGTACAGTTCCGTGGCTGGGCCAGACATTGTTCCGTCTCTCGAAATCTCGGTACACAGCACGTTTCTCACGCCAGCCTTGACATATCTTGAGAGAAATGGCAACAGTTCCTCTCGTGAGTCTTCTTTCCAACCGTTTATGCTCACAAGGCCGTTTCTCTCGTCAGCGCCCAATATCATCCTTTCCGCGCCGTAATGGTCAAGCCATTTCATGAAAGTGTCTGGTTGACTCACCGCGACGCTACCTATTGTCACCATCGACGCGCCAGCCGCAAACGCTTTTTCTATGTCTCCGTCACTCTTTATGCCTCCGCCAAAGTCCACCTTCAAGTTCGTGGCGGAAGTTATTCCCTTGAGCACGTCCAAATTGACTACGTGCTTTGCCTTCGCCCCGTCAAGGTCGACTACGTGAAGACGCTTCATCCCAAGCCTTTCAAACTCCTTTGCCTGGGCAACTGGGTCATCGTTGTACACTTTCTTTTGACCATAGTCACCCTTGGTGAGCCTGACACACTTACCGTCTATTACGTCTATCGCTGGAATAAGTTCTATCTTCATCCTCTCTTTTCTTTAGCAGGGTTCATCTCAAGGAAATTCTTGAGTATTCGTTCACCCACTGTCCCGCTCTTTTCAGGATGGAATTGCACCGTCCAGAAATTGTCGCGATGCAACGCGGCGGAATATGGCACGGAGTAATCTGCCGTGGCTATAGTGAACTCACATTCGGGCACATAGAAACTATGTACAAAATACACGTAATCGCCATCCTCAACGCCTTTGAACAGTGGCGAGGATATGTCGTGTAGCCTGTTCCAACCCATCTCCGGCACCTTCAATTCATGGTCTGTCGGGTTGAACCTCTTTACCTGCTCGGGAAAAACGCCAATGCAGTCCACGTCGCCTTCCTCAGAGTGGGCGCAAAGGAGTTGCTGGCCCACGCAAATGCCCAACACTGGTTGGCGCAACGACCTTATCACGTCGTCGAGACCATGTGAGCGCAAATACCCCATCGTGGTTTGAGCGCTGCCCTGACCCGGGAATATGACATGGCTTGCCTCTGTCAGCTCCGCGGGAGAGTCGGTGATGACCGGCTCCACGCCCAAGCGCCTCAAGGCGTTTACGACCGAGTAGATGTTACCGGCATTATATTTTACGATAGCTACACTCATATTAGCGTCATGCGTTATTTATCATGCAAATTTACTAAAAAAAAAACGCTATGCCGCAAAAGTGTGTTTTTTTTTGAAACCAAGGCGTTAAAAATGAACATTTCTCTCGAAAAGCAGTATTAATTTTATAATTTTGTATCGTAAATCGTCAAAAAGTCAATAAACTTTACAATGAGGAAATATATTCTATCCTTCGTCATGGCTTTCGCCAGTCTTTGTCTTTGGGGAGCCAACCGTCCGGCAAAGGCTTACCTGTTCGGTTTTGCCTCGTCGTTCAACGACTCAACCGTGTATTTCACGGAGATACAGCAGCTCGACTCCGTTTACATAGAGTCGAAGACAAAGTTCTTGTACAGCCGTGACAACTACTCCAACCAACTTCGCGAGCATCTTCAGCAGGATGGGGTAAACACTCCCACTTGCATCACTTGCTTCGCCTTTAAGAAGAAGGACATTGAGAAGAAATACGCTCGTTTGAGAAAAAAGTACGCGGCCAACGGCAAGTTCATAGTCAAGGAGGTAAAGCAACCTGGATTTCGCTACGAGGCTATCAAACCCGATGAATAAGTTGAATAAGTGATGACACAGTCAAGGTGTTCAAACATGCCAGACGGTGGTGTTGAAACGCGTTTATTTCAAGTAGCAGACCTTGTTTTTGCCATTACCTTTGTGGGATACGACGATGGCTTCCGCTTGTTGCCTTCTTATCGAGCATTTGAGAAGGATACGCCGGATGAGAGGTCGCTCTTGTTCACTTTGACCATAGACGACAACATCCATCCCCTGCCCAAGGCTCAACGTGAGAGGATAAGGGAGTTTGACACTGGCAATGGCACCACCATCGTGGACCGTCTCCCTGATGGAGGCTACCAATACATCATCAAGGACATCAATGGGTTGGAATGCGCCTTGCTCATCACCGACAAGCAATTCGCCCATTGCAGATGTGCGCTAAAAGGCAACACTTTCAGGCGTTCGTATGGGCTGAACAATGCCTTGATGCTCGTCTATGCTTTCGCCGGCGCCCGTGAAGGCGCTGTTCTCGTGCATGCCTCCGTGGTGAGGCAAAACGGTCGTGGATATGCTTTCATTGCCAAGAGCGGCACGGGCAAATCCACGCAGGTGAGCAATTGGCTGAAATATATCCCTGGGTGCGACATGATGAACGACGACAACCCCGTGGTCAGGGTCATCGGCAAAGACTGTTTCATCTATGGAAGCCCATGGAGCGGCAAGACCCCATGCTACCGTGACGTCAAGGCGCACTTGGGTGCCGTGACGCGCATCGACAGGAGCCTTTCCAACTCCGTAGAACGGTTGGGCGCGGTTGAGGCTTTCGCCTCGCTGTTGTCTTCTGTCTCATCGATGAAGTGGGACATTGAGCTATATAATAAGATATGTGAAACTGTAACAAGAATTGTGGAGCGCGTTCCTATATTTATCCTTCATTGCCTGCCCGACAGGAACTCAGCGGAGGTATGTCATGAGGGCATAGTGATGAAAGACGACGCGCAGAGCTAACGATAAATGAAGCAGAGTATCTCATTCAAAAACGAAGATTTCTTGCCGGAGGTGATACGTCTCGTCAATGCCGGCCACACGGTGACTTTGCCGTTGAGGGGCGTATCCATGCGTCCATTTCTCGAAGACGGCCGCGACAAGGCCTTGCTGACCAAAGCCACGATGCCTAAGGTCGGCGAGCCTGTACTTGCCTTGATAGACAAGCGCTATTACGTGCTTCACCGCGTGGTGGGCATCGAAGGCGACAAGGTGACGCTCCTCGGCGAC
Source organism: Prevotella sp. (assembly GCA_036743855.1). Classification (GTDB taxonomy): domain Bacteria; phylum Bacteroidota; class Bacteroidia; order Bacteroidales; family Bacteroidaceae; genus Prevotella. The sequence continues at coordinate 7,697 of DAINOS010000022.1, forward strand.
GGCAACCTATCGCCGGAGCGTTGCACGGTGGACGACGTAGTGGCATCAGTCATCGGATTCTACAGGAAAGGAAGTAGCCAGCTCGACACCGTGAAAGGCAGAAAGTGGAAGGCGTATTCGTGGATATGGATGAGGCTTAGGCCGGTGAGACGATGGCTGCTGGCATTTTATCGTCGCGTATGGTTGCCACTGTCAAGAAAATAATGTGAAAAAGTCAAGAAAGAAATATTTTTACCTATGAAAACAAAGAAAGGTTTCAGAGTTAACGAGATTTGCGGGTCGCACGTCATTGTGGCCGAAGGCAAGGAGAATATTGACTTCAGCGACATCATCAGCCTGAACGACAGCGCCCTGTTGCTATGGAACAGCGTTGAAGGCAAGGATTTTACCGTTGACGACCTTGCTGACATTCTCGTGGACAACTATGAGATTGACGACAACACCCCATTACCACGCGCCGTTGCCATGAAAGACGCGCAAGAGCTTGCCGACCAATGGTTGAAGGCGGGCATCATAACAAAATAAGAAAGGCGACCTTTTCGGGTCGCCTTTCTTATTGTTGTTTATCAAACCCCAATCTCATTTCAAATGCTCCTCAAACCATTGCGTTATCTGCCTTAGCAGGTGGTTGCGCGTGTTTCCACCGTAGATGCTGTGGTTGCGGTTGGTGTAAATGTTCTCCTTGAAGTCCTTGTCCGCCTGGACCAAAGCCTCAGTATACTCAAACGTGTTTTGTGGATGAACGTTGTCATCGGCGGAGCCATGGCAGATAAGCAACGCGCCATTGAGCTTCGACGCGCGACCTATCGGGCAATCGTCATATCCAGTGGGGTTCTCCTGTGGAGTGCGCATATAGCGCTCGGTGTAAACCGTGTCGTAGTAACGCCAACTTGTCGGCGGAGCCACTGCCACGCCAGCCTTGAACACAGGGCGTCCTTCGCTCATGCTCATCAGCGTGCAGAAACCTCCAAAACTCCAACCCCAGATGCCGATGTTAGCCTTGTCTACATAGGGAAGCGTGCCAAGATACAGAGCTGTCTCCACTTGGTCTTTCGACTCAAGGGCACCTAACTTTTGGTAAGTGCACTTCTCAAACTCAGCGCCGCGGCCACCAGTGCCGCGACCGTCCACGCAGACCACAATGAAACCTTGCTGCTCGAGATACATGTCGAAAGCGCCACCCTGACCCATCGAGCCAGCGCTCCACGAGTTGACAACTTGCTGATTGCCCGGGCCGCTATATTGGAACATGATGACTGGATATTTGCGCGACGCGTCAAAGTTGGCAGGCTTGACCATCCATCCGTCGAGCTTTACGCCATCGGAAGTAGTGAACGAGAAAGGCTCTTTTTTCACCCAGCCATATTTTTCTGTCTTTTCCTTCAGTTTCTTGTTGTCCACGTTTGTGGCTATCACGTTGCCATTGTTGCTTCGCGTGGTATAGACGTAAGGCGTGTTGTAATCGCTCCAAGAGTTGAGGAAATACTTGAAGTCGCCTGAGAACACGGCTGAGTTCCAACCTTCCTGTCGCGTGAGCCTCTCTGTCTTGCCGTTCTTGTGGGCCACGTAAATCTGCCTGTCATGAGGATTGAGCGCGGCAGCTTGATAATAGATGTCGCCTGTGGCCTCGTCCATGCCATACACGTCGGTGATGTCGTAATTGCCAGGGGCGACCTTCCTGACCAACTGCCCGTTGTGATTGTAAACATATATGTGGTTATAGCCATCCCTATCCGAAGGCAGAAGGATATAGTTGTCGCCAATCTTCATGTTTACCATGGTCTCCTCTTTCACGTATTTGGCCACGCTCTCTTTCAAGAGCAAGTGGGCCACGGTGCTGCGGGGGTTGACAGCATAGAGATTGAGCGCGTCTTGATGCCTTGGCATGGTGTAGACAAGAATCTTGTCGGCGTTGGGTGTCGGCATTATACGAGGCATATACCCATCGGCATCGATAGGGACTTGCAACTTTTGCGTGCGATGGCTCTTGATGTCATAGCTCCAGGCCGACATCTTTGAGTTGTCTTGTCCCGCCTTGGGGTATTTGTAACTGTACACTCCGGGGTAGACTGAATAATCCTTGTGCTCGGGATTGCTGCCCTTGTACAATTGGAGGGAATATTGCCCAACGTTCTTTTCGTCGTATTTCAGCCAGCAAAGCATGGTGCCGTCAGCGTTGAACGTCAAGGCGGTGTTAAACTCAAACTCCTCCTCGTTGACCCAATCGGGAATGCCGTTTATTATCTCGTTGAACTTGCCATCCTTTGTCACTTGGCTCTCGGCGTTGTCGTAGAGCAACTTCACGAGGAAGATGTTGTTGTCTCTCACAAACGCCACCTGCAGACCATCGGGCGACCATACAGGGCATTGCTGCGGACCACCATCCGACAACTTCTCCAACTTGCGGCTCTTGATGGTGTAAATGTAGAACACGGCCTTATAGGAACGGCGATACACCTTCTCCCGATTAGTGGCAATGAGCATTCTCGTGCCGTCGGGCGACATGATGTAGCCGTCGAAGCCCTTGATTTGCTCGCCTTGGGTATGATCCACGTCGAAGAGAACGGACGTGAGCTTGCCCGTCTTGAACGAATACTGCTCTACGCGTTTTCCGTCAGCCGACACGCGAGCATACTGGTCGGTGCCTTTAATAGGGTTGATGCCATAGACGCCCTCCGCGGCAAACTCGCCAGAGGTTACCTGCTTGAGAGTGATAGGCTCAGACGCCAAAGAAACACTTGTCGACATAAGCAGTGACAAACAAAAAAGAATCAGTTTATTCATATACTAAATTGCTTTCATCTTGTGTAATGCAAAGTTAATACAACTTCTCCAAACAACCAAGTTTTTTGAAATCGTGGCGGAAAAATATTTTACGCGATAAGACGCTTTCGGCTTGCCACCGTAACCGCGTCGCGATTCAACCGTAACCGCGTCGCGATTCAAGCGTGGAGCCGAAGCCATTTCAGTGGCAGGACGAAACCACCCAAAATAGGCTCACTGCATGGTGTGTAAGTTTGGTGTATAAAAAAATATTTAGTAACTTTGCGGCAAAGTTAATCTCGAAATCATGCGCAAGTCGTTTCTCATTAATATAATATTGTTGTTGCTTTTGGCATTGCCGTCACAAGCCGTGCTCAAAGAGCGGAACATAGGGGGCTCGTTGGCAATGCTCCGCATAGAGCTCGCCAACTATCACAACAAGCTCGAAAGGCAATCGGGCGCGCAAAAGGACCAGCGCGAGCAGGTGATGAAGCAGCTCCTCTCCACCATGAACCGTAGCCAGCAAAACGCCATAATGCTATATTCGCAAAAGAGCGGCAACGTGTTTGACTTGACCTATGCTTGCCACGAGGCAACAGAGCAATACAAGAGCTTCAAGGAGACCGTGGGGCCTTTCCGCGAATACGTGGACGAGGCAAACAAGGAGATTATAAGGTATGACAGCTTGATTTCAGACCTTAGCTCTATGTATACCGCATCCTTGACGCCCAAGGAGAAGATTGACCGCAACGTGTGTCTCACGCTCGCCGTGAACATACGGCGCACGCTGAACAACAAAAAGCAGGAAAGCCAGCAGTACATAGACATATACAAAAAGACTGAGGCGAGACTGAAAGGGCTCAACGACTACGCCAACAAGCGATACGCCGAGATACAGGCAAGCATATTCTCCAACAATGGCGACAATATCTTGTCGTTGTTGCGCAATCTCAAGAATGAAATCAAGACTACCAGCCAGACGATGGCGGAGAAATACAAGCCCACAAACAAGTTCCGCTCCGACTGGGACAGCCGTATCATCCTCATCTTGCTTGCCATAATCGTGTTCTACGCCTTGATAGCCGCTGGCGTGGCTTACCTGATCATAGGTTTTGTCATCACGCGGCTTGTGAAGAAAAACAAGGCCGACTTCCTGCTCCATTGGCTTTTCGGATCTGACGGTGGGGAGAAGGCAAAGGAAAACTTTCGTGCCAAGCGCGTCTGCATTATCCTTGCCGCTACCGTGATAACGTTCGCCGCCGTATTGGGCATGGTGAAAGCCACGATAAACCAGAACTTCCTTTCCATGGCCTCAGGCTTGCTCGTGGAATACGCCTGGCTGATGGCGGTGATATTGCTGTCGTTGCTCATAAGGCTCGACGGCAAGCAGATTCTCCACGGACTGAGAATCTATACGCCTATCATGGCCATGTGCTTCATCGTCATCTTCTTCCGCATAGTCCTAATCCCGAATATCCTGTCAGACCTCGTGATGCCGTTGCTTCTGCTCGTTTTCACCGTTTGGCAATGGTTCGCGCTAAGGAAGAACTTCAAGCAGCTTCCGGCGACCGATTCTTTCTACGCATGGGTCTCGCTCACGGTTTTCCTCGCGAGCGACGTGGCATCGATGGTGGGTTACGCCCTCTTGTCGGTGGAGATTCTCATCTGGTGGACGATGCAGCTCACCTGCATACTCACAATAACCTGCGTCTCTGACCTGCTGAAGCAATATGGCAATGACCCCAAGCGAAAATACTTCGATGACGACACGCCAGTGAGCCGCACGTGGTTTTTCCGTTTCGTTTATACCGCCGCGTTGCCAATCCTTGCCACATTGTCAATACTGATAAGCATTTATTGGGCTGCCGACGTGTTCAACCTCAGCGATACCACCCTCTCACTCTTCAACCTCTCGCTGGTCAACACAGACAAGTTCACGTTCAGCATCATGCGTGCCGTGCAAGCGTCGGTATTTTTCTTCATGGCCAAATACGTAAATCATGTGTCGCTTCACACGCTTCACTATCAGCTAACCCTGCGTGAGCAACGCAAGGCAAAGGAGGAAAAGCGAAAGCCAAGCATGCAAACCGTGGTGAGCCACACTGCCATTTGGCGCAACCTCATACAGGTGATAATATGGGGCGCGTGGCTGCTCGTCACGCTCACGATATTCCATATCGACAACTCGTGGATCGTGGCAATCTCGGCTGGCCTCTCCACTGGTATCGGATTCGCAATGAAGGACATTCTGGAGAACCTGTACTATGGCATATCGCTCATGGCTGGGCGAATAAAAGTGGGTGACTATATATCCATCGATGGAACGAAAGGCACGGTGAGAAACATCAGCTACACGTCGACCACAGTGGAGGCTCTCGACGGCTCAGTGATTGCCTACCAAAACTCGCAACTGTTCTCAAAGAACTACAAGAACCTCACGCGCAACCACGGCAACGTGCTGTCTATCATACCCATTGGAGTGGCTTACGGTTCAAAGGTGCCAGAGGTGAAAGGTGCCATCGACGCGGCGGTGATAAAACTCAACAAGCCTAACTACATAAAGTATCTGAAAACGGTGTTCTCTGGATTTGGCGACAACTCCATCGACTTCAAGATTCTTGCCTGGGTAGACTCAAGAAGGCAGACCTACGCCGAGGGAGACATCATGGAAGCGGTGTACAACGCGTTGAACGACAAGAACATTGAGATACCTTATCCGCAACGCGACATTCACATAGTGTCGGATACGGCACACGTTGTAGCCCCCACCGCCTCAAAGATACAGCATGCCGACTCGGAGGAAGAGGCGGATAACATCATTATCTCAAAAAAATAGAATGAAATGGAGAATAATAAGCAAGAAAACGATATGCAGCTCAACGGACATATATATAATAATGTGAAACTAATAGCCGGCCCGTGCGTCATTGAGTCAGCCGAGCTTCTTGACATCGTGGCTCAAAAGTTGGTCGACATCAATCGTAGCCTGGGAGTAGACATAATATTCAAGGCGAGCTTTGACAAGGCCAACCGTACGAGTTTGCGCTCTTTTCGCGGCCCTGGCATAGAGAAAGGATTGCAGATGCTTGCCGACGTGAAGTCAAAATACGGCTTGAAGTTGACCACCGACATTCATGAGTCGTGGCAGGCGAAGCCGGCTGGCGAAGTAGTTGACATCTTGCAGATTCCAGCGTTTCTCTGCCGGCAAACCGACCTGCTCGTGGCAGCGGCCAAGACAGGTAAAGTGGTAAACATAAAGAAAGCTCAATTCCTCTCTGGAAAGGACATGCGCTATCCTTATGAGAAAGCCATGGAGAGCGGCGCGAGCGAGGTGTGGCTCACCGAGCGAGGCAACTGTTTCGGTTACAACAACCTCGTGGTGGATTTCCGCAACATACCCGACATGAAGGAGATAGCCCAAACGGTCATCATGGACTGCACTCATAGCGTGCAGCGCCCGTCAGCCGGTAATGGCAAGACCGTGGGAGACCGACGATTCGTACCGTCGATGGCACTCGCGGCGAAAGCCTTCGGCGCGACAGGCTTTTTCTTTGAAGTTCACCCAAATCCAGACCAAGGACTGTCGGACGCGGCCAATATGCTGGAACTCGACAAGCTGGAGCCGCTGGTAAAAAAACTGATTGACGATTAACAAGACGAATGGCAATGACAACAAATGCACAAGAGGAAAGATTGGCAAACTCCAAAACCTACGGAGAACAATGCTTGCGCGATGAGGCGCAGGCTATCCTCAACTTGATACCACAACTCGATGAGAACTTTGAAAAAGCCGTGGAACTGATGTATCACTGCCACGGCAAGGTCATAGTGACAGGCGTGGGAAAGAGCGGCAACATTGGCGCGAAAATCGCGGCGACACTCGCCTCCACCGGAACGCCGGCCTTTTTCATCAATCCTCTCGACGCCTACCACGGCGACCTTGGCGCGATGACATCGGAGGATGTCGTGCTTGCCCTGAGCAACTCTGGGCAGACTGATGAGTTGTTGAGATTCATTCCCATATTGCTGCACATGAACGTGCCTATCATTGGCATGAGCAGGAACCCGGAGTCGTTGCTCGCTAAATATTCGACCGTGCACGTCAAGGTGTATGTTGAGCATGAGGCATGCCCGCTAAATCTCGCACCGACGAGCTCAACAACGGCAGCTCTCGCCATGGGCGATGCCTTGGCAGTGGCGTTGATGAGGGTGAGAAACTTCAAGCCACGCGATTTCGCACAGTTCCACCCAGGCGGGGAATTGGGCAAACGTCTACTCACGACAGCTGAAGACGTGATGCGAACCGATGACCTGCCAATCATACCACAAGACATGCACCTGGGCGAAGCCATAATAGAGGTGTCGAGAGGTAAGCTCGGACTTGGCGTGGCACTCAACGGAGACAAGACCATAGCCGGAATAATAACTGATGGTGACATCAGGCGCGCCATGCAGAAATGGCAAGCAGAGTTTTTCGACCATACCGTGGCCGACATCATGACACGCGAGCCAAAGACCGTGTTGCCAAACGTAAAGGTGTCTGAGATTCAACGCATAATGCATAAGTTCAAGATTCATTCGGTGCTCGTCTGCGACAAAGATAAGCACCTGCTGGGTATAGTCGACAGCTATGCGTCATCCATGCTTTAAAACGTATACGCTCAAACCATGAAGTTTTTTCTACACAGGATACAAATCGTTCTTCTATTCTTATTGTTACCAAGCTTTGCAATAGCGCAAAGCAGTGATTCACTCATAGTTCACCACCTTGAGAAATGTGGTGTCAGCTTTTCCCATGACAACAGCGTGACGCTGCTGATGAATGGCCAGGAAAAGTTTGATGACTTGTTTAAAGCCATAAGTGAGGCCAAGTCATCAATACACATGGAGTATTTCAATTTCAGAAACGACTCCATAAACCACGAGCTTATAGCACGTCTCGCTAAAAAGGTGAAAGATGGTGTTGAGGTGCGACTTCTGTTTGATGGCTTTGGCAACATATCCAACAACAAGCCAATAAGAAAGAAGGATATTCAAGACATCAGAAAACAAGGCATTGAGATATATGAGTTCAACCCCGTCAGGTTCCCATGGCTCAACGACATTTGGAGCCGCGACCACAGGAAAATTGTTGTCATTGACGGGCAAGTGGCATACACTGGCGGCATGAACGTGGCCGACTATTATATAAAAGGCACAGAGAAAGTAGGCTCATGGCACGACATGCATTGTCGCATACAAGGGTCTGAGGTTAATACGTTGCAAAGGATTTTCCTGAAAATGTGGAAGAAGGTTACGAAGCAAGACATACACGGGGAAAAGTATTTCCGAGCTTCGGGCACTGACAGCTATTTCACAGGATTGAAACCGGACACTTGTTGCAGCGCAGGACATAAAATGGTCGGGATAATAAACCGCGAACCACACACTTCCAACAAGATCATAAGGGAGTTTTATGCCAATGCCATTCGCTACGCGCAAGACAGCGTCAAGATTATCAATCCATACTTCACGCTAAACCACAAGATAAAGAAAGCATTGAAAGATGCCGCGAAACGCGGTGTGAAAGTGGAGATAATGCTTTCAGTGAAGTGTGACATTCCATTGACACCCGACTGTGGATTCTACAATGCCCACAAATTGATGAAGAAGGGGTGCACCATCTGGCTGTATGAACCAGGCTTCCACCATACGAAGATAATCATGGTGGACGGGAAGTTTTGCACCGTTGGCTCAGCCAACCTCAACGCTCGCAGCCTTGCATGGGACTATGAAGAAAACGCCGTGATAATAGACCCATGCACGACTGATGAACTTGACCAGCTGTTTGATGCCGAGAAAAATGACTCTTTCAAGCTCACTCCCGAGATATGGAAGAAATGGAGAACGCCATGGCAAAGGTTCCGTGGATGGTTCGCTCACCTTCTCTCGCCATTCATATAATTAGAGTTTCACGCTGCTGATGTCTACCAAGTTGTTTACAATAGCATAAATGGTCAGACCGGCAGGCGAGTGTATTTGCAACTTCTTAGCTATGTTGCGGCGGTGGGTAATGACCGTGTTGGTGGAGATGAACAAGTGCTCGGCAATTTCCTTGTTTGTCATGCCTTGAACGAGGGAGATAATAACCTCTCTCTCGCGGTCGCTGAGAGCCTCATCGGAAGATTTCGCCTTACCTATGATGTTTTGTATTTTCATGCTCACCTCGCTCTGCCTTGACCTTTGCTCCAACAGGCGAACAGCTGGGATAAAGATATGCTCCTCTACGGCGGCGTGTTGCCGCAGCCATTCCTCACAGTTGTATATGTCGTAGAGCGTTGAGGTGAGTTGATGGTTGTGCAAGCCATCAGGCGGCAAGTATTTTATGATAATGTTCTTGAGTTCCTTGAGTTTACGGTCAGTTGCGGAATGGTGCTTTGAGTAGGTTTGCACGTCATATCCCGAGGGCTGCTCGTGTCGTTCAAGAGCCTCAACATAGGGGAATACCGTCTTTTCCTCATACTGCATATGATTTCTCGTGGTATGCTCATATTCTGAGTAAATCTTGAGTATCAGTTTTGCTAAGTTGTTATCCTGATCAAGTGCCTCCTCAAGTTTTTTCCTAATGGTAGGCAACTGATAACCAAGAAAATAGTCATGACTTGCTTTGAGATAATGGATAAGCGTGGGCACAGAGATGTTTGCAGCGTCCTCAAAAATCTTGCAACCATTCACTGTGAAGTTGACCACGGCAAGGAAGGTGTAGGTATCCACATTCTCATCATCGCACACCTCCTCCACAGTCTTGTCACCAAAGCCAAGGTTAATACCAAAAGCGCCCAGACTTTGTAATACCGAGTAGTTGTCACCGATAACGTTAATTAGCTTATCGGTAGACTCATATACTTTCTGGTTCTTCATATATCATAATGAGTTTGCTACTGCAAAAGTATGAAATTGTGGACTGTTTTTGACGGTCTTGTCCGCTTTTATGATTCATCAGGCGACAAAATACCTAAAAATGGGGATGGAGTCTTCCTCTATAAGTGCCATCGGTATCCACGTCGAGCCCTTTGAGGAGAGGTGACGAATCCGCCTATGCTTCCACCACCGGCGGCCCCACGATATTGCGCCCATCGTTCACGGATTCTGCTGACGTAGTTCACTGTCTCCGTGCCTCGCATATAGCCATTTCTTACCACAGGGTCATTATAATATTGTGGTTGGGATAACTTCAACACGAAATCGGAAACATCACCCCAACTGTGGTAGTCGCGTCCGTGTTTCCTTGCCAAAGCCATGGCGTCGCGCACGTGATTTGCTCCGCCATTATAGCTCGCGAGCTGGAACCAGACTCGCTCCGACGCAGGCACGTCGGCGAAGTGACCACCAAGCTCAAGCATGTATTTGGCAGCCGCGGCAATATTCTCTTCCGGATTATAGAGCGACGACCGCGGTATGCCCAAATGGTCAGCAGTGCCTGGCATAATCTGCATCAAGCCGCAAGCACCAGCCCACGATCGCGCATTAGGGTCAAAGGTAGACTCTTGATAACACTGCGCGGCCATTAATCTCCAATCAAGACGAGCGAGTGGCGCGTACATCATGAAATATTTATCATAGCGCGAGATAATGCCCTTTGAACGATTGAGCATGGGAGAATATACGTGACGGCGGACGCTGGCTGTAGAAAGCCAAAACGATTCCTCGCGACGTGTATTTGCCACCATGTCTTTCTTAAACCATGAATCTATGCTATTGGCAAGGTCTTTGTTGTCTGAATTGACGGCCCACCCATGCTTTAGCGAGTCTACCTTTACGTTGGTATAGTCAACACCTTTTACGGAGTCAGGCAACTGGAGAGCCACAATGTCAACATCACCATTTTTAATCTTCCGAACCACTTCGGCAGTGTCCTTGCAAACGTCCACACGAAGAGATACGCCTAACTTGTCGGCAAATTTCTGGCAGAGAAGATATTGCAATCCCATGCCACGGCCATGGTAGTCATAGTAAGTCTCTGGCCCGGACAATGTCGCTATTATCATCTCGCCATTGCTCACTATGTCATTAAGACCGAATTTCCCACCTTGCGGAATTGAGTCGCCTTCAATTGGCGTTCCCCAAGGTGTCATCTCCACTTGTTTCTTTTCTTGGCATGAAGCAAAGAAAGACAAACAGAAAAGGAATATTATGCAATTAATATGAAACCTCATAGACTTATTAAATACAAAATTACGAACTTTATTGGATATATAAGAAAAATGCGCTAATTTTGCAAAGAATATTAGCAAATTGAGAGAAAAAGACACTAACACATAAAAATATGTTAAGAATTGCCATTCAGTCAAAAGGACGCCTTTACGAGGACTGCATGAATCTCCTTGCCGAGGCAGACATCAAAGTAAGTCCAAGCAAGCGCACATTGCTCGTGCAGAGCACTAACTTCCCGTTGGAGGTTCTCTTCCTTCGCGACGACGACATTCCCCAAAGCGTTGCCAGTGGCGTAGCAGACATTGGCATAGTGGGCGAGAATGAATATGAGGAGCGACAAGAAAAAGTCCAAATCATAGATCGCCTGGGATTCTCAAAGTGCCGTTTGTCATTGGCAATTCCAAAGGCCGTTAATTATGAAGGACTCGAATGGTTCAATGGGAAGAAGATTGCCACAAGTTACCCAGGCATCCTGAAGCGTTTCCTCAACAAGAATAACATTCATGCAGACATTCATGTCATTACTGGCTCCGTGGAAATCAGTCCTGGCATTGGCTTGGCTGATGCCATTTTCGACATCGTGAGCAGTGGCTCAACATTGGTTCACAACAATCTGAAGGAGGTAGAAGTAGTCATCAAGAGCGAGGCACTGCTTATCGGCAACCTCAACATGGACGAGGAAAAACATGACATCTTGAACGAGATGCTATTCCGCTTCAAGGCGGTCAGGTCGGCACAAGACAAGAAATATGTCATGATGAACGCGCCAAAAGACAAGATAGCTGACATTACGGCTGTGCTGCCAGGAATCAAGAGCCCAACAATCATTCCCCTCTCCGACCCCAACTGGTGCGCGATACATACAGTGCTCGACGAGAAACGTTTTTGGGAAATTATCAATAAGCTGAAAGAACTTGGCGCACAAGGTATCTTGGTGAGCCCAATAGAAAAAATGATTCTTTAAGAGAATGAACATTATAAAATATCCAGCAAAATCGGACTGGGACTCAATTGTTGAGCGTCCTCACATGGACTTGTCAAAGCTCAACGCTACGGTGTCGGGTGTGCTACAAGACATCAAGGAAAATGGTGATGAGGCGATAAAAAAATACGAGGAAAAGTTTGATCATGTGAAATTGGCTTCCCTGAAAGTTACTGAAGAAGAGATTGAAGATGCTTTCAAGTCCATACCCGTAGACTTAAAGGAATCTCTTGAACAGGCTCATCACAATATTGCCGTCTTCCATGAGGCACAGAAATTTGGCGAAGATGGAGAAGGACGCCACATCGAGACGTGTAAAGGCGTGACGTGTTGGCAGAAAAGCATAGCCATAGAAAAAGTAGGACTATACATTCCCGGTGGCACTGCCCCACTCTTTTCCACAGTTCTCATGCTCGCCACGCCTGCAAAGATTGCCGGCTGCAAAGAGATTGTGCTTTGTACGCCTCCGAACAAGGAAGGTAAAATAAATCCTGCCATTCTTGCGGCAGCAAAAATAGCAGGAGTAAGCAAGATATATAAAGCTGGTGGTGTTCAAGCCATTGGAGCAATGGCTTATGGCACGGAAACCGTACCTAAGGTTTACAAGATTTTTGGCCCTGGCAACCAATTCGTAATGGCTGCCAAGCAGCAAGTAAGCCTTCACGAAGTGGCTATCGACATGCCGGCAGGGCCAAGCGAGGTGTGCGTGTATGCTGATGAAACCAGCAATCCAATGTATGTCGCCGCAGACCTCCTGTCACAGGCTGAGCACGGAATCGACTCGCAAGTCATCTTGATTACGACATCCGAGAAAGTTCTCCTTGACGTGAAGCGTGAGATAGACAGCCAGTTGCAACCACTTCCGCGTCGTGAGATTGCCTCAAAGACGTTGGAAAACTCCAAACTTGTCCTCGTGCACGACAGCGAGGAGGCAATGGCCCTTTGCAATCTCTATGCGCCAGAGCATCTCATCCTTGCCACGACACAATACGAACAACTTGCTGGCAAAGTAATCAATGCTGGCAGTGTGTTCCTCGGTCAGTGGGCATGTGAGAGCGCGGGCGATTATGCCAGCGGCACAAACCATACACTTCCTACCCACCAATACGCACTCGC
>DAINOS010000023.1:0-20567 GCA_036743855.1 Prevotella sp.
GCCTTCGACAAGACTACTGGACTCCTCTGCCAGTATACCGTAGACGGCAAGAACATGCTTGGCGAAGGTGGCACGCTGAAGCCTAACTTCTGGCGTGCCGTGACCGACAACGACATGGGTGCTGGATTGCAGCAACGACTCGCCGTGTGGCATAACCCGAAGATGACACTCACAGGCATCTCCGTGGAGAAGAACAAGGAAAGCAAGGGTACGGCAGCCATCGTGACCGCCAACTACGACATGCCTGAGGTGAACGCCAAGCTGCGCCTCACTTACGAGGTCTACGGCGACGGAACGATCGACGTGGAGCAAGCCATGACAAAGGCCACGCCAGACGCCAAGGCCCCGAACCTGTTGCGCTTCGGCATGGTGATGGACTTGCCTTACAACATGGACAAGAGCCAGTGGTACGGTCGTGGACCGATAGAGAACTACAGCGACCGAAAGCTCTCCGAGCGCATTGGCCTGTACAGTCTCACCGCTGACCAACAATACTTCCCATACATGCGCCCGCAAGAGTGCGGCACGAAGAGCGACATTCGCTGGTGGAAGCAAGACAACGCCGAGGGCGTTGGCATGAGCATCCAGCCAGTCAACTCTTGGATGTACGCTTGCGCGCTCCACTACAACATCGCCGACCTCGACGAGGGCATGGAGAAGCACCAGCGCCACTCTCCTGAGGTGCCCAAGAGCAAGTTCACGGAACTGACCCTCGACCTCACGCAGCAGGGCCTGGGCGGAACCAACAGCTGGGGCGACCTGCCATTGGAGAAATACCGCATACCTTTCGGCGACATGACATTCCATTTCGTCATCATGCCAACGAAGTAAAAGACATCATATAAACATAACGCAAAAGCCGCACGCCCGATTCACGAGCGTGCGGCTTTTGCGTTGTTTGTTTAGTATGGCTTGCAGGGGCGTCAATCTTTCACTTCCCCACGAAACGTGGATGCTGGCAAGCCGTCCTTGTTTACCAAGTTGGCCCTGGTGAATGGTTGCCAAGCGTATCTCACATACCGCGGCGATTTCAACTCAGGGCAAGTGAGCCTAACCTTGTCGCCCTCTATCTCCACTCGCGCGGGATAATAAAGACCGTCTTCCTCAGCTATCTCGAAGCACGACGGCGACTTGCCGTCGGAGGTGCGAAGTCCATCGCCATAGGCGAACGACACGACCAACGCATCGCCTTCCCTCGCCACGCTTTCGAAGATTGGACCCGACGGGGTCACGGCATGACCATAAGTCTTGTTCAAGGCCCAGCGCGCCAATCGCTCGCCAACGGGTTGCTTGTTGACAGGATGCACGTTGAGGGAGTCGCCATAGTCTGACGACACCGCCATGCCCGTATAAGGTATGGATTTCATCAACCGTAGCTGGCTGTCCCTGAACCAAGTCCACGACGGACGGCTAAGGCTCGACAACTGCACAAAGTAGAATGGCATTCGCGGATTCTTCCAGTTGTGACGCCAGCTGTCAACCAACAGGTGGAACAACTGCTCGTGAGCCTCCATGTTGTGCGCGTTGGACTCGCCTTGATACCATATCACGCCCTTGATGGGATATTGCCGCAATGGCAGGATGCCACTCTCGTAAAGATAGCAAGGCTCATAGGGATGGCGACCCAAGTGGGTAGTGTCGTTGGCGAGGTTCTTTGCCGCTCTTTCCCTGACCCACGGTTGGATGAAGTCGTTGTACAACCAGTCTTTCAAGATGGCTGGGAACCGCGTTTCCAAGGTGTTCCGGTCTATCCACGATTCAGTTGGAGCTCCGCCTATGGCGTTGCATATCAATCCCACAGGCACCTTCAAGCTATCCCTGAGCATCTTGCCATAATAATAGGCTATGGCAGAGAAGCGGGCGGCAGTCTCGGGAGTGCAGGGCTTCCAAGTGGTGTTCTCGAAATACTGCAAGTGGTTGAGCGAGTCGAGGCATGAGGCAGGCCATGCCACATCATAGGTTTCCCATCTGCCTTTCATATCGAAGAGGCGCAAGTCGGGGTCATCGGCACGCGCGATGTCCCTCTTTCCCGTCACGGCTTGGTCGAGACGAAACGCCATGTTGGATTGCCCTGAGCATAGCCATACCTCTCCTGCAGCCACATGGCGAAACACCTTCTTTTGCTTGCCGGCTTGGATGGTGAGTGTGTAATCGGTGCCCACTGCCAAAGGTTGCAGCTTGACGCTCCATTCACCACGGTTGTTGGCCACAGCCGTCAACTTTTGCCCGGCTATGCTCACCGTCACCTTGTCTCCCGTGTTGGCAGTGCCATGAATGTCGAGAGGCGTATCGCGCTGCAACACCATGTTGTCGGTATAGACACACGGCAGCTTCAACCCTCCATAATCGCCCGTGATGCCTCCATACACCGTCTTTGCCAAGATGCCAGCCCCCTCAGGGTTTGGGTGTATGGCATCGGGCAACAGGTTAGGATAAGGATATAGAGGGGCGTGGAAATCAATCAGCTCCGCCCCGCTTACACGTGCCACGGTCTTGATGGCCTCTTGTATCTCGTCGTGCCAACACTTGGTGCCAGAGATGAACCTTGGATGGCGGTCGGCGATAGGCGTCATGCAAGCCAGGATAAAGCGTACCTTCGGGTTGGCGGAGCGCAGGGAGTCCATCAAGGAGAGATAGTCTCTCACGAACTCATCACGATAGTTTGGCCAGTTGCGTGGGTCCGTGTCGTTGATGCCCAAGTGGATCACGGCGATGTCGCCCTTGAATGCCATGGCCTTCCTAAACTCTTCCTGCTGCATATACGGGCGATGCCCATGGTTCAGCAGTGTGGCACCAGGCTTGCCGAAGTTGGCAACTTCGTACTTGTCGCCCAGCATCTTCTGAAGTTGTACGGGATAGGAGAAATGCTCCCTGTCCTTGATGCCCGTGCCGTAGGTGATGCTGTTGCCCACGCAAGCCACCTTGATTTTCCGCGCCGCCTTCTTGCCTGATGCCGACGCGCCGATGGAGGCCATGGCAAGCATAGACAAAGCCAACACCGCCCATGTCCTTACATGAAACAACCTTTCAAGCCAAGTCATTAGTCCTTGATTGTCACTTTCACTCATCATTCGTATTTGCCATTCGTTATTTGCCCAATGTTCAACTTGACGAACCTGATGTCGTAATAATCATCGGGCTCGGTCTCGGGATGACGGAATGCGTTTTCCTCCAAGAGGAAGAAGACGCTGCCGTCCTTGCCTTGCACCATGGTGGAGTAAGCCGACGTGGTGTCGCTGACCTGATAGCTGCCCTCCCAATTCTTGGCTATGGCCTCAGGCGTGGCATAGTCTGACGGAGACTCCAATGCCTTGTAATAAATGCCCACATGGGTTCGCTCCGGTCCGCAAGGCACGCTCTGGAGCAGCAACTTCACCTTCTTACCGTCCTTCTTAGCGTCCACCAAGAGCACCTCGCCATTGCAAGCGTTGCCCTTGGCCGTCACGCCATGATTGGCTGCACCAGACATCGCCACCTTGCCCCAAGAACCCGTGGCCGATTTCTTGTTCTCGTAAGTATAAATGTTGAAAAGCCTTCCGCCCATCACGCGGCTGCTAAGCAACACGTTGCCATTGGGCAACTCCTCAATCTTGGCCTCGTCGCCACGGGGAGCAGCCTCTGCCACGTTCTTGCCCAGCACTGCCCACGTCTGCCCGAAGTCGTCGCTATACAATATCCTGTTGCCCTCGTGGGTAGCCAACACGGTATACACACGATAATACTTGCCCACCTTGATTTGCTTGCTCTGGCATATCCTGCCACTGGTAAAGAATGCCGACCCCACCTCTGGCATCAGGGCATAGATTTGCTTGGTCACTTCCTCGCCTTTCCATGTCTTGCCTTCGTCGTCGCTATAATATCTTCCCATCATGAGAGGGTTCTCGCGAGACGACTCCCAATAGCCTATTCCGCCAGAGGCGCACATCAGCAATATCCTGCCCGTCTTCCTGTCTACCACCGTGGCGGCATCGCCATGGGCGCAGTTGAAGTCGGTGGCCACGCCACTGCCGCCCTTTGCCACTATCTGCTCCGTGCCGCTCCAGGTCTTGCCCTTGTCGGCACTGGTCTTCATCACGATGTCCAAGTGGCGACCGCCGCCGATGTCCCTGTCATCGTAGCGATGGTCGGTGAAGGCAATGAGCTTGCCCGACTTGCATTCCACTATTGCCGGGATGCGATATTGCGCGTCGCGGTTGGAGAAGACCGTGATGCCCTGCCCTTGCTGACTTACCGCCCGCGACTCAACCGGCACGACGGAAACGCCTGCCGACATTTGCGACGGCACGAGAAGGGCCACTCCGATAGCCGACAAGAACAGCGCCTTGCTGGCCCTTGCCGGAAACTTGTTATAGTGATTTTCCATGTTAAAAGTTATTTGTAGGTGAAATGCAAAGTTATGAAAAATCGACGATGACACGTTGTTTTTCACGGACAAATATCACGCGTATCAAATATTCTTAATAACTTTGCCATATACGGATTGTGTCCGCAACAGATTAAAAACAAGTAGGCTATGGCTATATATCTCGACCCGAAGGCAGACCTCACGTTCAAGAAGGTCTTTGGTGAGCACAAGGAGCTCATGATAAGTTTTCTCAACGCCATGCTCCCACTTCCAGACAATGGGCAAGTGGAGTGGATTGAATACCTTGAACCGGAGCTCATACCCGACCACCCATTGAAGAAGGACACCATCGTCGACGTGCGCTGCCGCGACACGCGAGGACGCCAATTTCTCGTGGAGATGCAGATGATATGGACACCCGCTTTCATGAAGCGAGTGCTGCTCAACGCCACGAAAGCCTATTCGCGGCAACTGGACAAGGGCGGACACTATGAGGACATACAGCCTGTGTACTCACTGAACCTTGTCAACGACACGTTCCGCGACGACACCGAGGACTACTATCACGACTATGGCGTGATGGACATCAAGAATCCCGACCAGACCATCGACGAGATGCACCTCATCTTCATAGAGTTGCCGAAATTCAAGCCACACTCCTTCCATGACAAGAAGATGATGGTGCTGTGGCTGCGCTATCTCACGGAGATTGACGAGAAGACCCGCCAGGCTCCAGCCGAGCTTCTTGAGAACCCCGACACGTGCAAAGCCCTCGACATAGTGAAAGAGTCGGCCTTCACCGACGCGCAGATGGCAGGCTACGAGCATTTCTGGGATGCCGTGAGCACGGAGCGCACATTGGTGGGAGCCGTGGAACGAGCCAACAAGAACCTGCAGCAGGCCCTCGACAAGGTTGACGAGGTACAAACGAAGCTGCGCGAAGCACAAGCCGAAGCAGAGCGCGCAAAGGCGAACGCCGAACGAGCAAAGGCGGATGCCGAACGAGCAAAGGCGGAAGGCGAGAAAGCTAACGCTTTGGCAACTGCTCGCAACATGATTGAAGACAACATGCCAATAGGCGTTGTCGCAAAGTACACAGGACTGTCAGAGGAAGAAATCAAGTCGCTCTTGCAGCATTAAAACAGTTTGCCCACGCACGCAGACCGTATGGATCGCGTACGTGGGCAAACGTCGCAAGGGCGAAATCTATTCGCCACAAGGATGTTATTTCTTCGTGAGTTCGGCTGGCAACTTAGGCATGGCACCCTTCTGCGTGCATACATAAGCGCTGACCTTGACAGCCAGCTCGTGCGCCTCCTCTATGGACTTGCCAGCGAGAAGTGACGCCACGAACGAGCCTGTGAACGAGTCGCCAGCTCCGACCGTGTCGGCAACCGTCACCTTCGGTGTGGGCTGGAAGCTCTTGAAGTCGTGTGGGGCGAAGACGTAACTGCCGTTGGTGCCACAAGTTAGCACTATCATGCGCAAGTTGTAGCGACGCAAGATTACGCGGCACTTCTCCTCGATGTCAAGTCCTGGATAACCGAAGATACGACCCAAGACTACGAGCTCCTCATCATTGATTTTCAAGATGTCGCAATGGCGAATGCCGTTTTGTATTGTTTCCTTGTCGTAGAAGTTGCCGCGAAGGTTGATGTCGAAAATCTTCAGGCAGTCCTTTGGCGTGGCGTCAAGGAAGCTCATGATGGTGGTCTTCGATTCCTCGCTGCGCTGCGCCAACGATCCGAAGCAGACGGCCAAGGCATCCTTTGCCGCATCTGCCATCTCAGGCGTGAAGGGGATGTGATCCCAAGCCACATTGGGCGTGAAAGTATAGGTTGGCACGCCCTCGCTGTCGAGCGAGACGTTGACTGTCCCAGTGGGATAACCAACACGCGGAATGATGTATTTCAGGCCATTCTCATCGAATGTGGCCAAGGCGTGGTCGCCAAGCACATCGTTGCCCACAGCGCTCACCGCCATGGCCTGAAAGCCAAACTGACTGGCATGATAAGCGAAGTTGGCTGGGGCGCCACCGAGTTTCGCGCCCTCCGGGAGAACGTCGTAGAGAACCTCTCCCAATCCGATAATCTTTCTCATTTTCTATTATTTTATTGTTTGCTTAATCTTAATATTTTATCTGCTTGATGAACGTGAGGAGGTAAATCACGCCAACCGTCATCACCGCCACGGCTCCAAGCTGCGACCCCGTAGCATCGCTGGCCACGCCCATGACGAGCGGGAAGATAGTGCCACCAAAGAGACCCATGATCATGAGGCCGCTTATGGCGTTTTTCTTTTCAGGCATATACAGCATGGCCTGTGAGAGGCACATCGAGAATACGTTGCTGTTGCCATAGCCCACGAAGGCTATGCCGGCGTAGATCCAAATCTTGGCGGTGTCGGCGGCACCAGTGGCACCCATGAACATACAAGCCATGCTCAAGGCCATCATGACAACGGAAATGACAAAGAACGTGCGAGTCTTCAGCACGCGAAGGAAGAAACTGCCAGTCAAGCAGCCAAGCGTACGGAAGATGAAGTAGAGGCTCGTGGACCACGCCGCGTCGTTGAGGGTCATGCCAGCATATTCCTGCAAGAGCTTGGGGGCGGTGGTGTTGGTGCCTACGTCGATGCCCACGTGACACATGATGCCGAAGAAGCACAACAGCACGTAGGGGTTGCCGAGGAGCTTGAAAGTGTCGATATAATCGCGACCCAATGACTTGCGTTCCACTTCCGTCTCATTGTCGCTCAACTCTTCCTTGATAGACGTGGCCTGCAACAAGATGGAGGCGAGTATGCCCACGACCATGTAGATGGGGAAGAGCACGCGCCAGCCAAGGTTAAAACTTGGGATGGTGGCAGCCGCGCCCCACGACGCAATGATAGGAGCCAGGAAGGAGGCAATGGCCTTGACAAACTGGCCGAAGGTGAGCGTGGAAGCCAAGTGACCCTTCACGAGCTGTGAGACGAGAGGGTTGAGCGATGTCTGCATGAGAGTGTTGCCAATGCCGAGAAGCGAGAACGAGACGAGCATCACAGGAAAACTCTCAGAGAAGATGGGCAACAGCAATGAGACAATGGTGACCACGAGCGAGAGCATGACGGTCTTCTTGCGCCCTATCTTGTTCATCAGCACGCCTGTGGGTACCGAGAAGATAAGGAACCAGAAGAAGACGAGGGATGGCAGGAAGTTGGCCACGGTGTCGCTAAGGCCAAGGTCTTGCTTCACATAATTGGAAGCCGTGCCCACCAGGTCCACGAAGCCCATGGCGAAGAAGCAAAGCATCACGGAAACCATGGCAAACTTGGAAGTCTGCGCCGCGACGTTTTTCTGTTGATTATTGTTTTCCATTGTATTGTTTAAAGCTTAAAGATGTATCTTGTATGGTTTTCTGTTGTTGCGCGATACCTAACCGCGCGATGTTGCAAATTTAATAAAAAAGTCAATACCGCCTTGCCAGAAGGCGGTATTTTTTGCACTTTATAATAAATTATTTCAGCGCGTAGACCTTTGCCTTTCCGCCTTTCACCTTCAGCGTGGTATATGGCGAAGATGGGAACACGATGTTGGTCATTGCCATCTTTCCGTCGGCATCGAACGCCTCAACGCTGCTCTTGTCGATGAATATCCTCAAGGTCTTGATGCGTCCGCGCGTGGGTGCCTTTGTCACGGCAGGAAAATCAGTGCTGAAGCTCGTGTCGCCGCTCTTTGTGCGGTCCATGGTGAATGTCTGGTTGGCGGCGCTATATGTCATCACCACCTTCTCGCCCTTTGAGTTGGAGAGCGTGATAGAGGCGTTGGAATGGAGCTGCACGTCCACGCGGCAAGCCGGCGTGAGTCCAGCGGTAGACTTCTTGGCGAAGGCTGCCATCACCTCTCGCGAAGGCGTCACGCTGACATATCCCGTGTCTTGATACTCAAAATAGCCAAGGTCGCGAGGTATGCCGTTGGCAGAGCGATACTGCTTGGTGGGCACCTGGTTGGCATACTGCCAGTTGCTCATCCATGGCAACGCGACGTGGCGGCCGTCGGGAGCGTTGTTGAATGTCACCGTGGCATAGTGGTCTTTGCCCCAGTCCATCCACTTGGTGACCGATGGGTCGGTGTCGCAGGTGAACTTGTGTCCATCGAATGAGCCTGTGAAATACTGTGTGGCCGAGCCGCCAAAAGGACCGCCAGGGTTGATGTTGCACAGCAACACCCAATGGCCGTTGCCCATGTCGAGCAGGTCGGGACACTCCCACACGCCATCGTGAGAGCCATAGCCCTCGCCGAAGTCGCTCTCAAACTTCCAGTCTTTCAAGTCCTTGGACGAGAATATCTTCATGTGCTGCTTCTCCGAGACGATGAGAATCCATCTCCCCGTGGCAGCATGCCAGAAGATGTGCGGGTCGCGGAAGTCGGGTATGTTGGACACAAGCACAGGGTTGTCGGCATACTTCACGAAAGTCATGCCATTGTCGGCGCTCACCGCCATGCTCTGCATCTGCGCCCTTCCAGCCGATGTGTAATAGGCCACGACAGCTCCCTTGCCGAATCCGGCGGTGTTGTCGTTGTCAACCACCGAGCAACCGCTAAAGATGGTGCCAAGGGCATCGGGCAGGATGGCATCGCCCTCGAAAGTCCAGTTCACGAGGTCTGTGGAGGTGGAGTGGCCCCACGTCATGTTCTCCCACTGCGAGCCGAAGGGGTTGTGCTGGAAATAGATATGCCAAAGCCCGTCCTTGTAGAACAGTCCGTTGGGGTCATTCATCCAGCCGTATGTCGGCGTGTGGTGATATATCGGGCGGAAAGCCTCGCGATTGGTCATGTCGAAAGTGTCGCTGAGCTTCATTAGTTTCCAGCAAGCAAAGTCGCCCGTGGCTGCCTTGCTGGCAGATGGTGCCGCGTCGTTGCGGTTGAAATTGATGTCGAGCAAGACGTTCTTGGTGTCCTTTACGTCAGAGACAGCGAGTGGCACGTAGTAGTCGGCCTTGTTGACGGCGAGCCTCACGTTGAACTCCCTCACCACATTGTTGTCTGCAATTACGCGCACGTGATCCATGTTGGCGTTCTCCTCCACGGGGATGAGCAAGTATTTCTTCGCCGTGGGCACGCGCAGCATCACTTGCGTGTCGCTGAGCACCTGTGGCTTCAGTGTCTGCGCCGAGACGTTGAAACAGAATAGCGACGCCAAGTATGCTAAAGCAAATCTGTGTAGTGTATTCATATATGATATATTTTTATGGTTAAGAAAACGTTAGTTCCAAATTCTCTTCAATGTCCTGACCTTGACATCGCTTATTCCAGACACGGACACCTTGTTGTAAATGCTCGACGGGAACACTATGTTGGTCATCGATGACGAACCGTTGTCGGCGAAAATCTCCACCGAAGAACGGTCTATGAAGACATCGAGCTCTATCGACTCCTTGTCGGTGTTGACTGGCATCTTTATGGAAGGTATGGCAAAGATCGTCGAGAACCCGGTCTCGCCCGTCTCCGTGCTCCTACTGGCATAGACAAGACCCTCTTGCGCGTCATAACGCAATTTGTAACACTGCCCCGCGCCATTGCTGAACGTCATCGTCCAATCGGAGGTTGTGGACACAGTGGCCTTGGCTTGCCATGCGCCATTAGACGCGTCCACCTCGCCATTGTTGTCAGTCCATTCGCCACCAAGAGCATCCACCTCAGAAACCACGGTGCTTGCCACCACCAACTTGCCATTGCGGGTAGCGAGTTTCAAGTCGCGTGGCAATGTCATTGCCGAACGCCATGGCGAAGCCGGCACGTTGCCGCAATAGTTCCAGTTGTTCATCCAGCCGATATACGTGCGCCTGTCGCCCGTATTGCTCCAAGTGACGCCAGCGTAGTTGTCGGCACCATAATCGAGCCACATGGGATAGTCGTAGCCAGCATCCGGGGTGAACTTCGTGCCGTCAAACGAGCCAATGAAGTACATCGTGCCAGAACCTGCCACTGGACCACCAGGGTTGGTGCTTACTATTTGCACCCATTTCTGCTTTCCATCATATTCAAGTGGGAAGAGGTCTGGGCACTCCCACTGTCCGCGATTGCAAACCTGCTGCGGCACGGAGAAGTCGCTCATGTGCTTCCAGTTTTTCAAGTCGGTTGATGACCAAAGTTCTATGACGTGGTCGTTGCCCGTGGCGAGCTCCATCAC
The DNA here is from genome assembly GCA_036743855.1 of Prevotella sp. Classification (GTDB taxonomy): domain Bacteria; phylum Bacteroidota; class Bacteroidia; order Bacteroidales; family Bacteroidaceae; genus Prevotella. The sequence continues at coordinate 10,519 of DAINOS010000023.1, forward strand.
CCATTTCTTGTCGGCCTCATACCAAAAGACCTTAGGATCGCGGAAGTCAGCGCGCGTAGAGGTTATGACAGGGTTGTTGGCGTATTTGGTGAAGTGGATGCCATCTGTGCTGTATGCGATAGACTGCTGTTGATACTTGTCGGCAGAAGTGTAGATGGCTACAATGGCGCCTGCTCCGAAGCCGGCGGTGTTGTTCTTGTCCACTACGGCCGAACCAGAGAAGATGTATCCGAGCTCATCCTTTGTCAAGGCCACGCTCTGCTCCTTCCAGTGCACGAGGTCGGTGCTTGTGGCATGTCCCCAGCTCAAGTTTCCCCAACTGTTACCCTGTGGGTTGTATTGATAGAAGAGATGGTATGTGCCATTGGCAAAGACCATTCCATTGGGGTCGTTAATCCAGTTTTGGGCTGGAGTGTAATGAATCTGCGGACGATACAACTCATTATAATCGGAAGATGCCGATGGCTTGTCTGGCGTGGGCTCCTCAGTCGTCTCGTAAGGACCAAGCGCCGGATCAACGGTCTTGTCGTCGGAGCACGATGACATCATTATGGTAGAGGCCATGAGGACGGTTGATATTCCAAGACCAAGTGTTTTATGCTTTTTCATTAGTAAATTGCGTAATTATATTATTGTCTATCTTGTCTTCAGGTATTCCAGGCTGTTCTTGGCCAACCCAAGGATAGTTTCCTGGTAGATGTTGTTCTTCGGGTGAGCGCTCACGTCCTTTGACCCGTCACCGTTTTTCATGGAGAACGAGCAGCCGCCGTTGCCAACGCAAATCACGGTACCCTTGAAATCGGTGTTGCCTTGGCGTGCCTCCCAAACATTGAGCTGCGAAATCCAGCTCACCTGCGAATCCCAGACACCCAAAGGATAGATGCCATAGGTCTGCGTGACCTCGTTGTAGCAAGCCATGTCTTGGTTGCCCTTGCCGGTAAGCACGGCTGGAAGGTTAAAGTAAAGGCAGTTGTGATCCTCTGTCCATCCCGGTCCTTTCACCGCCAGCATCTTTATTCCGTTTGGCGCGGTATACACGGGAAGGTTCTTGTATATAGGATGCGAAGAGAAGTCGATGACATTGCCTCCAGCATTGAGGCTCGTGGCCATTGCCCATATATCGGGGTTGTAACCGCCAACGCCAATGCCGATATTATGGTCGTTGCTTTGCATCATGTTCTTGTCGAGTCGTCCGAGAGTGGCGATGTATGCCGTGGCGTGCTGCCACAGGAGCAAGTTGCCGCCGTCCTTGTACCAGCTTCGGATAATCGGCGTGGCTTGCTCCACGACCGCGGGCATATTCCACACGTCAGCCTCCGAGCCGCTCTCCAAGTCGCGCAACCAGAACATAACCCTGTAAGGGTCAACGTCGGAACGCTGCTTGATGTCGCCAAAATAGAGGAACTTGGCAGCCGGATACGTCTTGTGCATCCACAGCCATGCCGAAGCCTCATCGTCGTCGCCATTGGCCACAAGGTCTTCTGGTGTCTTGTGAGTGCTGAGGAAGGCCATGGCTGTCTTGCCTATCTTCAGCGATACGGTAGAGGCAAGCGACTGCCCCTTGGCGTTCTCCGCGCGAGCCGTGACATTCCACTCCTCGCCATATTTCACGTCGGGTATGGTATAACTCGTCACGGAAGGCTGCAGCGTCTCTGATATGATGCGCGAGCCGTTGGTAGCCGTCAGCGACACCTTCTCGGCATCATCGCTTGGCGTCCACGTCACCAAGGCATCGTAGCCTCCGTTTTTCTCAACCTGGGAGATTTGCAGTCCTGCCAACTGTGACGCGCCTTCACGTGTGTATGTCTTCACCACGCCTTTTGAAAGGTTAGCACCATCAGACACCTTGAACACGTATGTGTAAGGAGTGTTGGTGTTGACGCTTCTTTGGACGTATGAGGTTCCAGCCACCGTGTCGGACGATGACAGCGTGCCGTTGGTATAGAGCGTAACAAGCATCTTGTGGCCATTTGACAACTGTGGCCATGTCCATGTGTAGTCGTCACCGTTCAGCGAACCATTAATCTGTTCCCCGTCAACGGCCTCAAGAGCCATTGGCGACATATCGAAATCCTTGTCTTGACAAGAACCAAACAGAATGGCCAGCAAGGACAATATAATAGTCAGTCGATTATTAATCATAGTTGAAATTCCGTCTTAAATTGTTTTTCACACTGTTCCGTTCGGCTTTAATAGCCTTTGTTCTGCGTATAGAGGCCCGGGATATAGTAGAGCTGGTTGTATGGCACAGGGAAATACTCGTTCTTGCCTTTCGTGAAGTGCGCGTCCTTATAATACTGTGCGTATACCTGTCCATCGTAAGAGTCCTTTGCCTCGCGGGTGAAGTAAGAGTTGAGCGTTGACGACAACATTCCCCAACGGCGCAGGTCGAAGAAGCGCTCATGCTCCTGTCCGGTCTCAAGACGGCGCTCCCATCTGAGGCATTTGCGCGCGGTCTCCTTGTCCTTGAAGTAAGTGTCGGGATACAGGCTTATCTGGCACTGGTCGGCAGCATATTCTATGTGCTTGCTGATGGAGTTGGCTGCACGCTGGCGAATGGCGTTGATGATGGTGCGAGCCTCTTCCAGGCGTCCAAGCTCAATGAGAGCCTCCGCGCGGTCGAGCATGGCATCGGTATAGCGTATCACGTAGTCGTTCATGGCGAACGCCTGCCAAGAACCATTGTAGGTCTCACCCTTGCTGCGCTGTGGCACGCATTTCAGCGTGGTGTAATATCCATAAGTGTTTGGAGTGCGCGAGTTGGCTGTGGTCAGGGTATATTGTTTCTCATACTTGTAAGGGAAAGTAGGCATGCCCACGGTGTGGAACAAGCGCGGATCCCACTTCTGCGATGTCGGCTTGCCATTGACTGGATGGTCGTTGGTCTTGTCATAATCATCAAACTCAGGCAGTCCATTGTCGGTCTTGAAAGCGTTTACGAAGTCTTGCGATGGTTTCTGGAAGTCCCATCCGCACGACCACATCTGCCACACGCCATTGAGCATATTCGACCAGTTGCCACGTCCATAGGTGGTGTGGTCATCGGCATAGTCACTTGTCTGTACGGCAAAGATGCTCTCCTTGCTGTTGTTGTAATCGGGAAGGAAGATGTCGCCATAATCCTCAAGATAGCCATATTTCGACTTGACAACAACATCGGTGTAATCTACCACCTTCTGCATGTAATCCTTGTTGATGAACTTCACTCCCGTGCTGTCCTCGTATCCATTGCCCCACGCGCGCTGGAGGTAACACTTGGCGAGATACGCGGCTGCCGCCACCTTGTTGGCTCTGCCTCCACCATCTGAAGGCTGCTCTGGCAAGTCGTTGTAGGCTGTCTCGAAGTCGCCGATAATCTTGTCCCATATCTGTTCGTGGGTCAGCGCGTCGTTGCGGGTCTGCTCTTGCAGGTTGTTCTTGTAGACATTCTCGTCAATCCAAGGAATCTTGTTGAACACCATGAAGAGCTTATAATAGAAGTGCGCACGCAGGAACTTAACCTCGGCAATGCGCTGCTTTGTCGTGGCCTCGCCCAACTTGCTTACACCGTTCTCGTCCAACGAGAGCAACGCGCGGTTGCAGCGTGAGATGGCGCAATAAAGGCGATACCAAAGCTCGTCGAGAGGGCCAAGGGTCGGCGTGAGGGTAGAGAATATCTCCACGGAGTGGTATTCCGTGTCGGTCGTTCCAGAGCCACCCTTCAGACAGTCGTCTGAGGCGAGGTCTCCATAAGGCCAAAGGTTGAACGGATAAGTGTACCAGCAATCGCCAAGCATGGCGTATGCGCTTGTCACCATGCCTTCAGGGTCGGAAAAGGCCTTGTTTTCATCGATGACAGCGGTGGGCTGATAGTCGAGGAAATCATTGCATGAAGTGAGCGTCAGCGAAGACAGGCAAAGCACGACCACTGATTTTGCGACGCTCTTTATATTGACATGAAAAGTTTTCATAATGGATAATGGATGATTTTTAATTGTTTAGAAACCAATTTGCAAACCAAACGACACTGATGTCGGCAGAGGATAGTTCCAATTTGGGTTCTCTGGGTCTGAGCAAGTGAGGCCACTGCTCTTGATGGTGAGCAGGTTCTGTCCTGACACATACACACGAGCCTTCGACATCAACAGTTTCTTGAGAAGTGAAGCTGGCAAGTTGTAGCCAAGCTGCAAGGTGCGAAGCTTGAGGTAAGAGCCATTCTCCACATAATAGGACGACGTGCGTCCCTCATCGGCGGTGTTGTTGGTGGTAAGCGCAGGGATGGTAGAGCTCGTGTTTGCCGTGGTCCACGCGCCAAGCAAGCGGCTGCCCTTGTTGGAGCCAGCGTCGGTGATGCTCCAGAAGTCGGTCTGGAATTTCTGGTTGTTGTACACGTCCACTCCGGCGACGCCTTGCCAGAACATGGTCAAGTCAAAGCCCTTGAACGTGAGGTCTATGTTGAGACCGTATGAGAACGCCGGCACTGGGTTGAAAATCCAAGTCTGGTCTTTCTCGTTGATTACGCCATTGCCGTCAAGGTCAGCATACTTGATGCCGCCCACACGGGCGTTAGGCTGTCCGGAAGCGAGCACTTCCTCCTTGTTTTGGAAAAGCCCGTCTGCCACATATCCCACTATTGAGCCATAAGGCTTGCGAGCCTCCACGAGGTTTTGCTTCACGGTGTGAGCGTAAGAGCCTGTTGTCGAGGAAGGCAGGCTGGTGACGCGGTTGCGGTAGAAGTCGAGGTTGCCTGTCAAGTCGAGTCCAAGGCCGCAAGCCAATGTCTTGCGATAGCCAGCGGTGAACTCCATGCCCCAGTCGCGAAGCGAAGGACCGTTGGACCAATGGTTTCCGCCCTCGCCCATCACGGCTAAGAAGGCTGGGTTGATGAGCATGTCGTCGATATTCTTGATATAGGCGTCCACCGTGCCATAGAGACTGCCATTGAACATGGTGTAGTCGAGACCGATGTTATATTGTGTCGTGGTCTCCCATTTCAAGTCGTCGTTGGCTGTTTGCGTGGCACGGTAGCCAGAGGGGAACGTGCCGGACCCTTGCAGGAAGATGTCGTAGGCGGTCGAGGTGACACGATCCAAGCCGTAATCGGTGACGTAGAGACCGTAATGAGCGTTGTTGTCAATGCCCTGGTTACCAGTCTTACCCCAAGAGAGGCGCAACTTGGCATCGTCGAGCCATTTCTCATGCAGCAACTGCGAGAAACGGAAGCCAAGCGACGCGGCTGGGAAGTCGCCCCAACGATGGTTCTTGCCGAAGCGTGAGCTGCCATCGTGACGAAGGGTGAACGAGGCGAGCAGGAGGTCGTTGTAGTTGTAGTCGGCCTTTCCGAAGAACGACGCGAGGCGGTAACCAAACTTGGCGCCGGTGTTTCTCATGGTGCCTGTGGCGGCATTAGGCCACATATAATCCTTTGACTCCAAGGAATATCCCTCCGAGAGGGCGTGGAAGTCTACCACGCTCTGCTTGTTGATCTCGGAACCCAAGAGCACATTGAAATGATGGCGCTTCTTGATGTCGAAGAGATAGTTGAGCGTGTTGGACCAAGTGTAGTTGGTGTTGTTTGTCTGGCCAAGGTCTGTCTTGGCTATGTTGTTGTTCACGATGTCCGACTTGAACGTGTGGGTCATGGCATTGATGAACGACGTGGTATAATCTATACCGAAATTGGAACGGAACACGAGACCCTTGAAAGGCTTGATGTCAACATACGCGTTTCCAAAGAGACGCCAATAGTCGAGATGGTTGTCCTTGTTTTGGTAAAGCTCACGGAGAGGGTTCTGGCGGTCGCTCATGCCACCGACAGGTCCAGCGAACGTGACGCCGTCAGTCTCATAGACTGGCACGGTAGGCGACATCTTCAACGCGTTCTCCATTGGGGCTGCGTCCACCTGCTTGGTGTAAGACAGGGTGAAGTTCTCACCCACGGTAATCATCTTGCTGACGTTGAAAGAGGTGTTCATACGAGCCGAGAGGCTCTCGAAGTCGGTATACTTCAATATACCACTATTATTTTTGTAACCCAAGGAGAACAACTGCGAACTCTTGTCGGTAGCCTTTGAAAGGGCCACGTTGTAGTTTTGTGAGAATCCAGTGCGTGAGATCTCGTCCACCCAATCGGTGTCTGAGCATGCCATGGTGCGCTTGCTGTTGATGTAGCCACCATAAAGGCCGTTGACGGTGAAGTCTTGATACTGACCTGTCGCTGGATTCCATACGTTGATGCCGATGCCTTGCTTGGCATTGAGGTCAAGACCATAGTTGCTGGCGTATGCCACAGGGTCGATGCCGTCGTTTAGGGCGGCCTGCGCCATTGCCGTGGCATAGCCCTTGGTGTCGAGGAGTTTCATCTTCGACTGGCTCGTGTAAAATTGCGCGGTAAGGTTGGTAGTGAAGTCGATGTTTACCTTGTTGTTGTTCTTACCGTGCTTTGTGGTGATGATAATCACGCCATTTGCGGCACGGCTACCATAAATGGAAGCGGAAGCGGCGTCCTTCAACACCTGCATGCTCTCAATGTCGTTGCTGTTTAGCGTGTTGAGTCCTGACGTCATAGGCACGCCGTCAACGATATAAAGAGGGTCTTGGGAAGAGTTGAACGAACCCACGCCTCTAATCCTGACTGTCGCCGAACCACTTGGCGAACCTGTGTCGGTGATGGTCATGCCAGCGACCTTGCCTTGCAACGATTTCATTGGGTCAGCGTCGGGTGATGTGGTGAGCGTGCTTGTCTTCACGACAGACACCGCACCTGTCAAGTCGGCCTTGCGTTGTACCTGATAACCTGTTACCACGACCTCGTTGAGGTCGTTTGCCGATTCTTTTAATTTGATTTGAAGATTTGGAGCGGCCTTCACCTCCTGCGAGGCAAAGCCAATGTAAGAAATGTTGAGGGTTGTACCCTGGGGAACGACAAGTGTGAAATGACCGTCAAGGTCGGATACCGCACCGTTGCTCGTACCTTTTTGAATGATGGAAGCACCAAGAATGGGCTCACCAGTGTTGTCTGTCACCGTACCTGTGACGGTAATGTTGTTTTGTGCGAACAGCGATACCGAAAACACAAAAGCCAACAATAATGGCAACAGAAGTCTGTAATGGATCGAATGTAGCCTCATCGCCAATAGTTTTTAAAGTTGTTTATCGATTATTTGTTTTTAAGTAACGCCGCAAAATTAGGATTTGCGAGAATACAAAACATAAAAAAATCGTTCAAATGATTTCAAAATTGTTACATGAAACAATTTTAAGTCATTTGAACGATAATTATAAATATGCGGAAGTCTTTACTGTCCAGCATATAAACGCCGCGGTACGTATCGCCCGACGACATGGAGTCTCATTCCTTCTTGTGTGATATTTCCTCCCTGTACTCGGTAGGGTACTTGCCAAACTGCTTCTTGAAACAGGTGGAGAAATAAGCCGGCGAACTGAATCCCGTGTCATAGGCAATGACGGAAACCGTATCGCTTGTGTGCAAAAGCATTGTCATGGCCTTTTTAAGACGCATCTGCTTGAGAAATTCCACTGGCGACATGTTTGTCAAGGCTTTCACCTTGCGGTAGAGCTGCACGCGGCTTATGCCCATTTCGGCTCCTATGTCGTCCATCTTGAGGTTGCTTTCCGCCATGTGACTGTTTATCACGTCCATCAGTCGATTGACAAACTCGCAGTCGGAAGAAGCCATCCGCATCTCCTCGGCCTTGCTTTCCTGCTTGTTGCCGTCGAAGAGGTGACGCAGCTGGGCGCGGCTCTTGAGCAGGTTGTCTATGCGCGCCACGAGGAGGTTGGCGCTGAAAGGCTTTGTCATGTAGGCGTCGGCGCCACAGCCCAAGCCTTCCACCTGCTGGCTCTCCGTGCTGCGCGCCGTGAGGAGTATGACAGGGATGTGTGACGTCATGGCATCGTCTTTTATCTTTCGGCAGAATTGCAAGCCGTCCATCACGGGCATCATCACGTCGCTCACTATGAGGTCGGGCACGGTAGCGCGGGCCACCTTCAAGCCGCTCTCGCCATCGGCAGCCTCCACCACATAGTATTTGTCGGAGAGGAGCGTCCTGAGGTATGTGCGCATGTCGGTGTTGTCATCGACGATGAGAACCGTCGGAAGGCTGCCGCCGTTGTCGGTGCCATTGTCCATGCCATTGTCGGTTTCCTTGTCATCCGCCATGCTCCGCGCGTCAAGGAGTTGCGTCAGCGCGTTGGTATCGGAGACCGTGGCGGCTTTACCTTTCTCCACGTCGCCTGCCAATGGCTCCGAGGCGGCGTCCGGCTTGAAGTTGAGCACGTCGTATACTATGTGGGCGAGCTGCTCCACGTTGCGTTTCAAGATGTCCACCAATGTGCGGTCGTCGGCTTGCAGCGACGTGCTCTCGGCAAGTTTCTTTATCGGCCCGTCGATGAGGGTCAATGGCGTGCGCAGCTGGTGGCGCGCGTTGTTGTAGAAAAGTGTCTGCTCACGGTATATCTTCTTCTCCCTTCGGTTTATGCGCCTCGTGATGACCACGATGCGCCAGATGAGCAAGATGATGATGATGAGCAACGCCATTGCCGTGACGCTCACTAAGGTTATGGTGCGCTGAGTGTTGTAGAGACCGAGATAGTTTTCCAGCTTGTCTTGCAAGATGAGCAAGTCGTGGCTCTGCCTGAGCATCTCCAAGCTGGTCTGCTGTATTATGGGGGCGTTGTCGGGCGTGACGATGACGCTCTTCATGATGTTCTCGCGCTTGAACTTCTTTCCTTGCAGGATGTCAAGCGCCAGCCTCACTATTTCCTCACCATGGGTGGGATATACGTAAGTGCCGGCAAACACGCCTTTCTCCACGGCCTCAATGCCCTCGCCCTTGCCGGGCAGACCGTCTATGCCGAGAAACAACATCTTCCCCGCCACGCCCTTGTCCGTGGCGGCACTGTATGCGGCTCTCGCGGCGAGGTCGCTGTGGCAAAACACTATGTCGGGCACGGGATTGTGGTCGAGCCAGTCGGCCATTGCCTTGTAAGTGGCCTCCGTGGACCAATCGGTGTTCACGAAACTGTAGTCGATGGCCTTCTTGCCTTTCATCGCCGACGAGAATCCCCTGTGACGGTCTATGGCCGGTGAGGAAGTCGTGCCTCCCGTCAGCTCCAGCACCCGCGGCGCGTGGTCGAACGACCGCTCCCGCAACAGCGACAAGGCATAGTGACCCATGGCGCGACCGGCCTCCACGTTGTCGCCACCGATATATGCCGTGTAGTCATTGCTGCGCACCTTGCGGTCGAACAGCACCACGGGCACGCCTTTCTTCCGTGCCCGGGCTATGGCAGGGGCTATGGTCATGTCGTTGGGCGCCACCACGATGAGGTCCACGCCCAATGCCACAAGCGAGTCTATCTGCGCCATTTGCAGGCGAGAGTCGTTGTTGGCGTTGGCGATGCTCACCTTCACCTCGTTGCCATAGAGGTGTTGTGCCGAGAGCATCTCGTCGTTGACCTTTTCCCTCCACTTGCCGCCAACACACTGCGACACTCCTATGACATACTTATAGGAATGGCCACCCGAGCACGCCGACAGAAGCAGTGTGGCAACAAGGGCAAAAACATGTAGAATCTTGATATGTGTAAGCCTGATATGCTTAAATATAATTGTCGCCATTCTTCAACTGCACCTCGTTGACATATTTACGAACCAAAGCTGATGAATCCTCCTTCTTGCAGATGAGCAACACGTTGTCTTTCTCAGCCACGATGAACCCTTCGAGGCCGCTGATGATGCCAAGTATGCCCTTGGGCAGCTTGACCACGTTGTGGTGGCTGTTTTCCATGTACACGTCGGAGTCGACCACCACGTTGTCGTCGTTGTTCTTGGGCAAAGCCTCATAGATGCCGTGCCATGTGCCCAAGTCGGCCCAACCGAAGTCGCAATTCATCACGCACACGTTGTCGAGCTTGTCGAGCACGCCAGCCTCAATGGAGATATTGGGATATGACGTGAAGCTCTCCGACATGTACTCAGCCTCTTGCTCAAACGTGGCGTCAGGGTTCTGCTTGTCGAAAGAATGGAGCACCGTGGGCAAGAACTT
>DAINOS010000024.1:0-2510 GCA_036743855.1 Prevotella sp.
GTTCAGCAGGCAACGCAGTTCATAATAGATTGCAACGCCAAGCCTTCCAAGCTGATCGCCACCATTGGCGGGAAGAAGGTCTCATTGTGTGAGGCTGCCTCAGGCGACAACACGTGGAGCTACGACGCGGCGCCCGAGCTCAACCGTTTCTCTACGCCTGGTTCACCGAGCGCGTCGTTCAGCGTGAAGAAGAACCCGTGCATAACGGTTCGCATAGCCAAGACGGACATCACTACGAACGATGTCGCGCTGACGGTGAAGGGCTTTAAGCAGCTTGCCAAGGACAATGGGTTGCGAAAGAGCACTGGCAGCCTTGTCGCGCCGCAACTCCTCACCGCCGACGTGCAACCATATTCGGTAACGCCGAAATGGAAGAACGTGGACAATGCCGACTATTATGAGGTGGAGTTCCAGGGCGAGAACTATTCCACGATTCGTGGCAACGAATTGACTTTCACTGACCTCACGCCGCAGACCGATTACGACTTTAAGGTGCGCGCGGTCAACGCCAGCGGAGTGGGAGAGTGGACACCGCTGCATGTGCGCACGGCGGTCAACCCGTTGGAGTTCGCCATCCATGGCCTCACCGCCACATCGACAGCCAAGGACATGGAGGGCTTTGGCATAGAGCACCTCTTCGACTTTGCCACCACAGGCGACATCTGGCACACATATTATTATAGTAAGGCAGTGCCGTTTGACTTCACGGTTGACCTTCACAGCACCAACACGCTCGACAAGATTCAGTATCTGCCTCGTGCCGACGCCGGCAACGGAACGATAACACGTGCCGACATCCAGGTGAGCCGTGACGGAAAGACATGGACGGAGATAGGCGAACAGAAGTGGGCGCGCGACGCGCAAACCAAGGAGGTGAAGCTCACATCGCATCCCGAGGCACGATACGTAAAGGTGAAAGTGCTCGATGCCGTTGGCGGCTTCGGCTCAGGACGTGAGTTGTATGTCTTCAAGGTGCCGGGCACGAAGACGCTTATCCCTGGTGACATAAACAACGATGGAAAGATCGATGACAACGACTTGACATCGTATATGAACTATACGGGTCTGAAGAAGGGCGACTCCGACTTCGACGGTTACATCTCCGTGGGCGACGTGAACAACAACGGCTTGATAGACGCATACGACATATCCAACGTGACGACAAAGCTCGACGGTGGCGTGTATGATGACGGCCACAACGAGCCTTTGGCAGGCAAGTTCTCTTATGAGTATGACAAGAAGGCATACAAGGCTGGCGATGAGGTCACGGTGAAGGTGAAAGGCCGTGGCATGCAGTCGGTCAACGCGTTCAACTTCGTGCTTCCTTATCGTCCGCAGGACATGCAGTTTGAAAAGGTTGAGGCCGTGGCGGCTAAGGACATGCGCAACATGACCTACGACAGGCATCACACCGACGGCTCGCAGGTGCTTTATCCCACATTTGCCAATGTCGGCAACCAAGCCACGCTCAATGGCGACGAGACGCTTTGCGTGCTGCATTTCAAGGCTTTGCGCGCGTTCACGGTGAAGCAACAGGCTCCTAAGGGAATGGCCGTTGACAAGAACCTGAACGAGCTCGACTTTTAAGCCAACGGGCTAAACGATAGAAAAAGGCTGTCAGCCAATAGAGCTGACAGCCTTTTTTATGCGCTTGTCAAATTATCTGCATGGATGCCAACGTGTTGGCACCATGCAGATTGAGACGATTTACCATCCAGGATTCTGTTTCAAGTTGGGGTTGAGAACGAGCTCGGTTGTCGGCAGTGGGTCGAGCCAGCGGCGGTCGTTGTCAGTCCAGTGGCGGTGAGACACCGTAGCGTCAAGGTCGCGGTCTGGATACTGGTAGAGATACTCTTTCCCTTCATATGTTGCCGTTGGGCGCTGTCCCTCCTTGTTGCCGAACTCGATGCCGGCCTTTTCATACTCGGCTCTCACGTCGTCGGTGATCCTGATGCCGAACATGGTCTTCGGGTTGTCGAGAAGCTTCATGGCGTTCCAGCGCTTGAGGTCGTCGAGGCGGAAGCCCTCGTGCACGAGCTCGATGCGGCGCTCGCGACGGATCTCATAAAGCAATGGCGAGATGGTGTAGCCGTAGTCCAAAGGCTTGGCGTCGGCGACAGGGTTCATGGTGAGGTGAGCCATGCCCACGCGGTCGCGCAGCTTGTTGATGGTCTTGTCGAGCACGTCCTGCGTGATAGTGCCAAGCTCGGCCTTGGCCTCTGCGTTGATGAGGAGCACCTCGGCGTAGCGATAGATGAACCAGTCGTAGTAGGTGTTGCGTGCCTCTGCCTGCTTGGAGTTGGCTGAGTGGAACTTCGTGCAAGGATAACCCGTCACGCCAGCGCCGGCGTTGACATCGGCGTTCACAGGGAACTGCACCGTGCCATCGGCGAGCACGAGCTGAGGCTTGTGCTTGTTGGGGATGAGCTGGTAGAGACGTGGGTCGCGACCGGCAATCTCGTCCTCCTGGTTGTCGTCGCCCTTGTAGCCAGAGTTGGGGTTGTTGATAG
>DAINOS010000024.1:2610-19865 GCA_036743855.1 Prevotella sp.
ATCTCGTCCTCCTGGTTGTCGTCGCCCTTGTAGCCAGAGTTGGGGTTGTTGATAGGCGTGCCGTCCTTCATGAGGAACGACTCGATGAAGTCCTTTGTCAGGCCATAGCCGTTGCCGCCTTCCTGACGGCCTGTCTCATGTGTGAGCACACCCTCCTCATAGAAGCGGGCGAGCACGGCCTCGGCACAGTTGCTGAGGTCCTTTGTCACGAAGAGGTTGGCGTAGTCGAGAGGATAACCCTCTTGCGACTTGGTGTCGGCGTCAGCGTCGGAAGCCTTCACGATGTCGTAGTTGCCGCTGGCCATGATCTCGTCGGTAAGGCTGGCAGCAAGCTGCAAGAGCTTGTCGGAAGTCCACTCGGTGGTAGGAGTCTCATGATGATACTTCATGTATGTGCCATAGTAGAGGCAGATGCGCGCGAGCTGCTGGCGAGCGGCGTCCTTGTGGAGGCGTCCTTTCTCTGCCGATGCCTTCTCTGGCAGCCACTGTATGGCGAACTGCATGTCCTCAATGATCTTGCCAAGCACGTAGTCGCGTGGGTCACGGCCCTTGTAGAGCTCCTCGGTGTCGCTGGTGCTGAGGTCGCGATCATACCATGGCACGTCACCGTATTGACGAATCTTTGAGTAGTAGAGCATGGCACGGAACATGCGCATCTCAGCCACGTACTTGTTGATGTCAGCCTCCGAGCCCTCCACTGTCTGATAGCGGGCGAAGAAGTAGTTGCAGTTGCGTATGTCGTTCCAATACCACGTGCCGCTACCGGCATTTGTGGGCACCGTGCTCTCGTCGAAGAGCCATCCGCTGGCGTTGCGCGACACGAAGTTGTCGCTTGTGCCGTCGAGCGTGGCGGAAGGGCTTGAGAGTACGCCATAGAAGTTTGTGGCATACATCTTCAAGTCGTCTACGGTCTTCCAGTATGACTTATCCGTGAACGAGTCACGGGGCGACAAGTCCGTGTAATCCTCACACGATGTAAGCGAGATTCCGGATCCGGCAAGCAGTGCCGTCGCGAATAATATATTTCTTATTTTCATTGTAATGTTCACTTTGTAGGTTTCCAACGATTATTATAATGTAATGTTCACACCAACGGCAATCTTCTTACTGAGTGGGTAAGTCATGTTGTCGAGAGTCTCAGGATCGGTGTACTTGATGGATGTGAAGGTGAGCAGGTTCTCGCCCTGGATGTACACGCGCAGACGGCTGATAAACCATTTCTGCGTGAGCGACTTCGGGAACGTGTAACCCAAAGTGATGTTCTTCAAGCGCATGTACGCGCCATTCTGCAAGTAGCGTGTGGAAGTGGTGTGGTTGGCACCGTTCACGCCATAGTGGTGCAGCTTTGGCAAGTAAGCGTCAGGATTGCTCTCTGTCCAGTAGTCGGTTGCCGTTGTCTGCGGTGTGCACCATTCGTCGGTAAAGCCCCAGAACTGAGCGCCACTTGGCACAACGTCGCGTTTGCCGATACCCTGCCAGAACATCTCGAAATCGACTCCCTTCCAATCGGCGCCAGCGGTGATACCAAAGGCGTAGCGAGGAGTTGAGTTGCCGATGATGCGGAGGTCACCATGGTCTTCGAGCGTGTATTTGCCATAGTCTATCTTGCCATTGTCGTCGAGGTCCTCGAACTTCACGTCACCTGCCGACCACTTTGAGCCAGAGAGGTAAGACTGGTTGGCTGCGGCGGCCTCCTCGTTGGTCTTGAACAGTCCGTATGAGGTCAAGCCCCAGATTTCGCCCATCTTGCGGCCTACATAGTAAGTGTTGAGGGTTCCTGTCGGGTTGGCGAACTTGGTGATTTCAGCCTGATAGTCGGAGAGTACGCCCTTCACGTGGTAGCCAAGGCCATTGCTGAGGCGGTCGTTCCACTCGATGGAAAGCTCCCAACCAGTGGTCTTCATGTTGGCTGCGTTCTCGCGTGGCACCGACGCGCCGAGCACGGCAGGAAGGGCTTGGCCAGAGGTGAGCATGTTCTTGGTGTCGCGGCGATACCAGTCGAAGCTGGCGTTGAGGCGACTCTTGAGGAACGAGAAGTCAGCACCGATGTTGAACTGGTTCACTGTCTCCCATGTGAGCGACGCGCTCACGAGACCAGGAGCCGAAACCGACACTGGCAGTGAGCCACCGAGCAGGGCGCCATACTTAGTGTTGACACCATAGGTGGCGAGATACGGGAAGTTGCCAGACACGGCCTGGTTGCCGAGTGAACCATAGGAAGCGCGAATCTTGGCATAGTCCCACCATGTCTTCAATGGCTCCCAGAACTTTTCCTCTGATATGCGCCAAGCAACGGAGCCAGAGGGGAAGAAAGCGTAGCGGTCACCCTTGGGGAACTTGGATGAGCCGTCGTAGCGTCCGTTCAACTCGAGGAGGTACTTGCCCATGTAGTCGTAGTTGATTCGGCCAAACCATCCGTTGGTAGCCCATTCGCCTTCGCTGCCGCTGAATGCCATGTCGCCAGTGGCGAGGTTGGGCGATGGGTTGGTGTTGTCGATGAGGTTCTTGCGGCCACCATAGAAGTACTTGTTGTGCTTCTTTTCCTGGTTGTAACCTGCGAGCACCTTGAAGTTGTGCACTTTCTTGCCAAGTGAGAATGAGTACTCGGCGAACGCGTTGAATGCATTGTAGTAGTCGTTGGTGCTTGAGAGCGCCACCGAGTTAGGGTTGGTCCAAGGATAATAGTTCTCAGTGCCTGGAACTGCCGTGTAGTCGTAGTAGCGCTGCACGTGCTGGCTCGTGTTCTGTCCGTAGAAGTTCCATGTGTAGTCGGCGTTGATGACAAGGCCAGCGATAGGAGTGATGCGCACGGCACCAGTCATCCACAAGTCGTTTTGCTTGTATCTTGCGCGACCGCCCTGCGACAGCACGGCGGCTGGGTTGGTGTAAGAGCCCTGTCCGGCGAAGTGGCCGTCGGGATGGCGCACTGGCATGAGAGGGTTGAGGTCGTTCTTGAAGATACCGGAGTATGCGCTAAGACCAGAATATGCTGTCGGGTTCATCACGGTGTTACCGCCCGATGGGTGGTTCTCGGTGGTGTAGGTGTGCATGATTTTGGCAGACACGTTCAGCCACTTGGTGATGTTGGACGACACGTTGATGTTGGCGTTGTATTTACGGTATTGGTCATTGCCGTATTTCTGCATGCCGCCCTGATCGTTCATTGCCACGGATGCGTAGTATGTGGTGCGGTCGCTGCCGCCGCTGATGCTCGCGTTGTATATCTGCGAGAACGATGTCTTGTACAGCTCGTTCCACCAGTCGGTGTTGCCGCAATAGCCATACTTGTTTTGGTCATACGACTTGTCGTAGAACACAGGGCTGTCGTATGTGCCGTTGGCGTATTTCTCGGCATACTCGTAAACGAGCGGGTTGAAGTAGTGGCCAGAGCCGCCGTCGTTCTGATAAGCCTCGTCCATCATCTCAAGGTATTTCAGTGAGCTGACGTTGTGGAACGATTTGGTTGGGTTCTGCCAGTAGCCGGAAGCGTTGACGTTGATTGTCGGCTTGTCGCCACGCTTACCCTTCTTGGTGGTGATGAGGATCACGCCGTAGGCTGCTCGCGCGCCATAGATG
Source organism: Prevotella sp. (assembly GCA_036743855.1). Classification (GTDB taxonomy): domain Bacteria; phylum Bacteroidota; class Bacteroidia; order Bacteroidales; family Bacteroidaceae; genus Prevotella. Next base: position 6,187 of record DAINOS010000024.1, read on the forward strand.
GCAGCAGAGGAGGCATCCTTCAACACTGAGATTGACTCGATGTCCTCAGGGTTGACGAGGTTGGCGTCCATCTGCACGTTGTCTACAAGCACAAGGGGAGAACCGCCATTGAGCGACGTGTTACCACGGATGTTGAACGATGATGAAGCGCCTGGCGCGCCACCGCTGTTCATCGTGACGTTGAGGTTAGGCACGACGCCTTGCAAACCTTGTCCGATGTTGGTGATAGGACGGTTCTCAAGCACCTTGCCATCGACCGATGCCACTGCGCCAGAAAGGTTGGCCTTCTTCTGAGTGCCATAACCCACGACCACGATTTCGTTGAGCGATTGTGAGTTGTCTTTCATCACGATCTTGATCGCCTGGCCATTGTATTTCACCTCTTGTGGGTCATAACCGATGTAGGTGATAACGAGCGTTTGCCCTTTTTGCACGCCATTGAGCGTGAAGTCACCATCCATGTTGGTCACGGTTCCAACGTTGCTGGAACCTTTCACTTTGACAGTCGCACCTATGACTGGCTCGCCAGAAGAATCTGTCACGACACCCTTGACATTAGCAGTCTGGGCATTTGCCATGATGGCAGCTCCCAAGAGTAAGCCTGTCATGTACACTCGTGATGAGTGTAAAAAAGATAGATCTTTCTTCATGTGTTTAGTTGTTTGGGTTAATTTGTAGAAGACGCTATAGGTTTATAGGTTTTCATTTTGCAAATGTACTAAATTTTTGTTACCCCCCCCCTTAAATACTTATAAAATTAGACAACATTAACTCGTGTTAACACAATGAACCGCCTTTTGGGTCTTGACTTGGGCGTATGGCGATAAAATGACAGGCGTGGCTATTTCATTACGCACAAAAGAAAGGGTCGCATCAATACTCAAGTTGAGCTTGATACGACCCTTTATGATGATACAAATTTATGGGCTTCGGCTTTACGCTTGAATCGCGTCGTCATTCAAGCGTAATCGCGACGCGATTCAAGCGTAAAGCCATTGCGATTTAAGCGTAATCCCGACGCCTTTGCGCTGGAATGCCGAACTGTCTGTTTCTTAGGCATTTACGCTTTGTAGCGTTGTCTTTCGCGTTTGCTATTTCAATAATCGTTTGCTTAGTGCCCTTACGGGATAATAGACCGCCAGCCAGCCAGCGGCAATGACGGTGAAGAAGATGACAACAACGTCGGAGTAGTGCACGCTGACGGGGTAGGCGGACACCACGAAGCCATCGCCGCCACCCATGCTTACCAGGCCAAACTGTTGCTGGAGCAGGCACAGGAGCAGTCCGATGCCGATGCCGATGAGCGCGCCGATAACCGAAATCATGCGGCCCTCGAAAAGGAAAACCCTCGTGATTTGCTTGTCGTTGGCGCCAAGGTTGCGGAGTGTGACCACATCCTCCTTCTTGTCGATGATGAGCATCGAAAGCGAGCCGATGATGTTGAAACACGCCACCACGAGGATGAACGTGAGGAAGATATAAGCCATGAGCTTCTCAATCTCCATTATCTTGAACGTGTCGGCCTGTTGCTCATACCTGTCTTCCACCTTGAAACGCTTTCCGGCAATGTCCTGTATGTCGTTCTTCACGGCGTCGAAGTTGGAGCCAGGTTTCAGTCTCAGTTCCAATGCCGTCACTTCGCCTTGCGCGTTGAACAGTCTTCTCGCGAAGCCGAGCGACGTGAGAATGTAGTTCTTGTCGTATTTGCTGTTGTTCACAGTGAACACGACACCGCTTGAAAGCAGCGAGTCGAGTACGAAACCACCTTCCACGTTGCTCATGTCGAGTTGTCCCTGTCGTTGCGGGGCGTAGATGCGCAGGTAGTTGTCCCATCGCGCCCCGAGGCCTAAGTTGTTGGCAAGGCGTATGCCTGGCGTTCCAAACTCAAGGTTGGCGGTGTGGAGCTGGAATTGCCCGTCGCCGTAGAGGATGTCGTTGATGTGCGTGAGGTCGGCGAAGTTGTCGTCCACGCCTTTTATTGTCACCATGGCTTGTCTGCCCTTGTAAACGGCAAGAGCCATGTCTTCGAATGTCTCCGTGGCTACGTCAATCTGGGGCAGTTTCTTTATCTTGCACAGTGCCGGGTCATCGGCGGCTACCGACTTTCCCGTGACGGGAACCACTTTGAGCTGTGGGTCGAAGTTGGTGAAGAAACTTGCCACGAGGTCGTGGAAGCCATTGAACACCGACATGACGATGACGAGAGCCATTGTGGCTACCGCCACGCCAATGACGGAAATTATGGATATGACGTTTATGGCGTGCGTCTTCTTCTTGGAGAAGAGGTAACGTCGCGCTATGAAAAATGGGAAGTTCACCTTTGGTGATGTTTTTGTCTGGAGAATGGTCTACTTTTTCAGCAGGCTGTCAATATGCTCGATGTAGTCGAGGCTGTCGTCCTGGAAGAATCTCAACTCAGGGATGATGCGCAGCTGGTTGTGCACACGCTTGCCGAGGTCGTAGCGTATGGTCTTCTCGTTTTTGCGTATGTTGTCGAGAAGGTCTTTCGCCTTTTCAGGCGGGAAGATGCTGAGGTAAGCCGTGCAGATACTCAAGTCGGGGCTTACCCTCACGCGTGTCACGCTCACGAGAATGCCGTGGGTTTGGCGCGTTTGGCCTTGGAAAATCTCGGCGAGCTCTTTTTGCAGCAGTCGCGCTATCTTGTTCTGTCTTGTCTCTTGCATGTCTATTGTCTTGTTTTGGTGTTATAAATCTATATGTGTGGCATCTACCTTTTCGTGGAGGAATATGGAAGCGGAGTCCATGAACTTCTTGGCGTTCTCGGTGGAGTAGTATCTCACGTCTCCGCCTTTGGTTAATCGTGTCTCCATCTCTGGATGCCTTTTGAGATAGTCTTTCAGCTTGCTTGCCACGTATGCTCCTTGTGGCACTATGGTTATTCCGGGCGGGGTGAATTTCAATATCTTCGGCATGAGCAGCGGGAAATGCGTGCAGCCGAGGATGATGGAGTCTATTTCTGGGTCTTTCTTCAAGAGTTGGTCTATTCTCTTTTTCACGAAGTAGTCGGCACCTGGTGAGTTTGCCTCGTTGTATTCCACCAGTGGTACCCAGAATGGGCAAGCCTGTCCCGTGACCTTGATGTTTGGCCAAAGCTTGTGTATCTCCATGTCGTAGCTTTGGCTTTTCACCGTTCCCTCGGTTGCGAGTAGACCGACATGATTGTTTCGTGTGATGTTTCCAATGATTTCAGCCGTTGGCCTTATCACTCCGAGCACGCGTCTCCTCGGGTCCCAGCGGGGCAGGTCGTTTTGTTGAATTGAGCGCAAGGCTTTTGCCGACGCGGTGTTGCAACCTATGATGACGAGTTGGCACCCCATGGCAAACAATCGCTCCACGGCTTGCCTCGTAAACTCGTAAACCACGTCGAAGGAGCGAGGCCCGTAAGGAGCCCTGGCGTTGTCGCCAAGATAAATATAGTCGTATTGGGGCAACGTCTGCCTGATGCCGTGAAGGATGGTCAAGCCTCCGTAGCCTGAGTCGAAGACCCCGATTGGGCCTGGCCCTTGTGGAAAAAGAATAGTATTGTTCTGTTGCATACCATTATTTTGAAGCCTTGATGACCTCCTCCGTGATGTCTTCGCCCATGATAGTGTTGAGGTAGGGCATGTTTCCTCCGTCGGTATTCACTACGAAAGCGAGGCCTCTTTGTTGTCCAATGCGTGTGATGGTGGCTTGTATGGTCTTTTTTAGTGGGGTGATGGCTTCCTGCTTGGCTTGCTCCAAGAGCCGCTGCGATTCTTTCTTGAAAGCCATGTTCTTTTCCATGAGCTCTTGCAGTTCGGCTTGTCGCTTCTGCCTGATAGACGGCGCGAACTCGCTTTGCCCTTCAAGGAAGAGCTCGTATTTGCTGTTGAACTCATCTTCCACGCGCTTCATTTCGCTGTCATACTTCGCTTTCAGCTCTTTGAGGTTTTTCATTGCCGTGTTGTATTCCGGCATGGCATGGAGCACGCTGTCACAACTGAGGTAGCCAAACCTGATGGCTGGTTGCTGGCCATCCTGATTGACGGGCATTGCCACTTGCTCACGCATCGTCGTCTCCGATTGCGCGTTGGCTGAAAGCATTGTCGCCGTGGCGATGAAAAAGAGGATGAGTTTCTTCATGGTGGTTATAAGTCTGAAAAATGAGGGCGGCAATGCCATGCCGCCCTTGTTTATTTACGAAAGTATGTTTTACTTTGTCTTAGTGAGCTCGGCCTGCACCTTTGAAGTGACATCCTCGACATTCGTGCCTGTGTAAACAGCCACGCCGTCCTCGAAGATGAAGGTGAAACCACCAGCCTTGCCTACGGCGTCAATGGCGTTGCGCACCTTTGTCACGATAGGCTGCATGAGATCTTGCTGCTTCTTTTGCAGGGCCTGTGCGTTGTCCTGGTATGTCTGCTGGATCTTTTGGTAGAGAGTCTGAAGCTCCTGCTCCTTCTGCTTCTGCTGAGTTGGGTTCATCGTGCTCTTTCCCTTCTCGTATGCCTCGTTCTGGCGAGTGAGCTCGTCTTGCATGCCCTTGAGGTCGTTCTCGTAGGTCTTCTGTTGAGCTTGCAGCTCTCCGTTAACCTTTGCGATGTCGGGCAGAGCCTGCATGATGGTCTGTGTGTTTACCTTGCCAAACTTCTGTGCGAAAGTGGCGAGCGGTGCCATCAGCATGATGAATAATAAAATCTTTTTCATTGTTGTTTGTGTTATTTGTTTGTTGTTTTATCCTTTCCCTAAGCAAGGACACTGCCATTTAGCGAGGCGAGTAGCCTAACTTGCGCAGCACCTCGTCGGAGATGTCTATCTTTGGCGAGCCGAAGATTATGGCGGTGTCGGAAGCGCGGTCGAGCACGAGGCTGTAACCTCTGAGGTCGGCTATCTCCTTCACGGCGTTGTAAATCTCTTCTTGGATGGGCTGCATGAGGCTCTCGCGCTTCTTGTACAACTCGCCCTCTGGAGAGAAATACTTCTGCTTGAGTTCAGCAGCCGCCTTTTCCTTGTTCATTATCTCCTCTTGCTTGGCTTTCTTTTGCTCTTTTGAGAGGAAGACAAGCTCGTTTTGGTAGTTCTTGTACATTGTTGAGGCTTCGGTGTTGAGAGCCTCGACCTCAGCTTGCCACTTCTTCGTGGCTTGGTTCAACTGTTCGTTGGCGCGCTCGTAGGCAGGAATGTTCTTCAAGATATATTCCATATCGATGAGTGCGAATTTCTGCGCGTGACCCATAAGGGGCAGCGCGAGCATCATCGCGATAAGCGCAATACATTTGAAAATGTTTCCTTTCTTCATCTTTGTTTATGTTTTTCCTTTTAGACGAATGATTCGTGTTTTTTGTTACGCTCTATATGATGAAATGTTTTTTAGAACTCTTGTCCCAGCACGAAGTGGAATTGTGAGCCTCCCTTTCGGTTGTTCACGTTGTCCTTGTCGAAGCCGTAACCCCAGTCGATACCCATGAGTCCCACCATTGGCAGGTATATGCGCACGCCCACGCCGGCGGAGCGTTTCATGTCGAATGGGTTGAACTGCCGTATCTTGCTCCATGCGTTACCACCCTCAAGGAAGGTGAGTCCGTAGATGGTGGTGTTGCCGAGGAGGAACGGATAGCGAAGCTCCAAAGTAAAGCGGTCGTAGGCGTAGCCATTGTAGGCTATTGAGCCATTCTCGTAACCGCGAAGTCCGATTGTCTCCTCGCCAGCGTAGGATGAATAGCCGCTCATGCCGTCACCACCCATGTAGAATGTCTCAAACGGAGACTCCTTGTATTTGTTGTAGCTGCCGAGCAATCCCAAGTCGGCCCTTGTCATGAGCACGAAGCACTTCTGGCCATTGGAGAGGGCAGTGTAAGTCTTCGACTTGAACGACCACTTGTGATACTCAATCCACTTGTATTTGTCCTTTTGCTCGTTGACGTATGTTGGCGAGTTGGGGTTGGTGGCAAGATGTTTGTAGTCCTTGCCGTCCCACAGAGACCATGGCGGAGTGAGCGTCACGCTCGCGCTGAACTCTGAGCCAGTTCTTGGATAGAGCTGGTTGTCGGTAGATGAGCGGCTCAACGAAATGCTGAAGTTGAGGTTGTTGGCATTGCCGTTTGTCATGAGATAGAAGTAGCGCCAGTTTTTCAGCATGTAGCGGGTGTAAGCCGCTTGCACCGAGAGAGTGAAGTAGTCGTCAGGCCAGCGCAGGCGCTTACCCCAACCGAGAGACGCTCCGAACATCTGAATGTACTTGTTGGGGTCGTAATAGTTCTCGTAATTGGAATAGTTGTAGCCATACGAGTTGTACCCGTACATATTATAATAGTAGTTATTATATGCCGACTGGTTCCAATAGTTGCTGTTGATGTCCGTCTGCTTGGAGTAGTAGATACCAATGGAGAACTGGTTTGGTCGTTTGCCGCCGAACCAGTTGGTGGAGTAGGACGCGTTGTAGCTCTGGTAGTAGGTGCCGTTGGTCTGCGCGCTTATCGACAGCTTCTCGCCATCACCGATAGGCAGTATGCCACGGTGCTCCTTGTTCTTGCGGAAGAGGTTTGCCATTGAGAAGTTGTTGAGGGTCAATCCGATACGCCCTATGACACCGGTCTGACCCCAACCGAGAGAAAACTCAATCTGGTCGTTTGACTTCTGCTCAAGCATCCAGTTCAAGTCCACCGTTCCCGACTCGTAGTCAGGCTTCACGTCAGGATTTATCTTCTCTGGGTCGAAGTGTCCCATGCTGGCTATCTCACGATACGACCTCATGATGGCGTCCTTGGAGAAAAGGTCACCGGGCTTGGTGCGCAACTCACGGCGTACCACGTTCTCGTACAGGCGGTTGTTGCCGTAGATGCGCACATGCGACAAGTGGGCCTGCGGGCCTTCCTGCACGCGCATCTCCAGGTCGATGGAGTCGCCCTCTATGTTCTGCTCCACGGGGTCTATGTTAGAGAACACGTAACCGTGGTTATAATAGAGGTTGCCCACTGCGTCATCGTCGCTCTTCAAACGCTTGTCGAGGAGCTTTTGGTTGTACACGTCACCAGGGTTCATGCCCAGCACGCGCTGCAAGTAGTCGGTAGTGTAGACAGTGTTGCCCACCCAGTGAATCTTGCGGATATAATATTTCTGTCCTTCCGACACCTTAATCCACACGTTCACGTGCTTTGGGTCGTTGTTCCACACGCTGTCGCCCAAGATGGCGGCGTCGCGGTAGCCTAACTCGTTGTATTTCTCAATGAGCTTCTCCTTGTCTTCCTTCCAGCGCTCAGGCGTGAATTTCTTTGACTTGAGGAATGACGACAGCTTGCCGGCCTCGTGGGTCTTGGCAAACGCGCCTTTCTTGAACAGTCCGCCCTTGATGCGTGAGGACTTCAATTGCTTGTTGCCCTCGATGAAGATGTTGCGCACCTTCATCTTCGACTTCTTGTCGATAACGATGTCGAGTATTACTTGGTTTTTCTTTGAGAGATCGTCTTTCTGGTTTATCTCGATGTCGGCGTTCTTGTAGCCCTTGTCATCAAAGTATTTCTTTGCGAGGATCTTGGCGCGGTCAATCATGTTGGGCGTTATCTGTCCGCCTTTCAATATGCCGAGCTTTTTCTCCATGTCCTCCCTTTCGGTTTTCTTCAATCCATAATAGTTGATTGTCGATACCCTCGGCCTTGGCTTCAGGGCGATGTGCAGGAATATCTTGTCGCCTACGATTGAGTCGGCTGATATTTGCACGTCGGAGAAAAGTCCGTGTTTCCAGTATCTTTTCACGGCATCGGTTATCTCTGTGCCAGGCACGGCAATGTGCTGTCCTACGGTAAGTCCTGATATGCCTGTGAGCATATAGTCCTCATAGCCTTCCATTCCTGATACTGAAAAGCCTCCTATTACCAGATTGCGTGGCGTGCCGGCATAAGTGATGTCGGGATGCACGATGCGTTCTTGTGCCTCTATGCCAAGGCTGCAAGCCAAGGCGATGATTGCAGCTGCTACTTTCTTCTTGTTGTAGTGCATTTATTATTTATTGCGGATTGAAGACCGGAAAGTTGTGGCTCGTTTATGTCGCGATGTCGTCAGTTTTCTCCCAAGTTCTTCTTTGTTCTTGTTCTTATTTATTTAATGTGGATTCAACTTGCGTCTCGGTCTTGCCGAATCTGCGTTGTCTCTTTTGGTAACTCTCAATGGCCTTGTGCAGGTCTTCCTCCGAGAAGTCGGGCCAATACACTGGCGTGAAGTACAATTCCGTGTAAGCTATTTGCCATAACAGGTAGTTGCTTATGCGGTATTCGCCGCCGGTGCGTATCAGCAAGTCGGGATCGGGCATGAAGTTGGTCTGCAAGTGCCGCGACACGGTGTCCTCGTCGATGTCGTCTACCGATTTCCCCGTGTCGTTCCACTCTTTGGCAATGTCTTTCACGGCCTTCGTTATCTCCCAGCGCGACGAGTAGCTCAACGCCACGACCATTGTCATCGCCGTGTTGTCTCGCGTGTGCTCTTCGGTCTCGCGCAGCTTTTCCTGCACCTCCATGGGAAGACGTGCCATGTCGCCTATGACGCGGAACCGCACATTGTTCTTCATGAATATCTCGTCTTCCAGGCTTGTCAGCACGAGACCCATCAAGGCGTGTATCTCAGGCTGTGGCCTGTTCCAGTTTTCCGTGGAGAAGGTGTATAGCGTGAGGTATTTCACGCCCAAGCGTACACACTCTGAGGTGATGCGCCTTACGGTGTCCACGCCCGCTTGATGGCCAAACGAGCGATCCTTGCCCCTTTCCGTGGCCCAACGGCCGTTGCCGTCCATGATGATGGCAATGCTCTCGGGTATGGCGGCGTTGGCCGTGTGCGATTGATGGTTATTGCACGAAGTCATGCTTTTTATATGTTGTTACTCTTTGTTACAGTTAAGACATTTAGGCGAGAAGCTGTAGGTCAACGACAGTTGCAGCCTGTGGAAGGCGTCGGTGTTCTTGAACATCCCGCTGCTTTTTATGTCGTATGGGTCTTTCACTCCGTCGAGCCAGTCGCTCGTGGTGAAGTTCACTGCCCATTCGAGTCCGAGGTTCACCTTCTCGCTCACCTTGTATTTCATGCCTATGCCGATGGGCAGTGTCATCGCCGCCCGTGTCTTCTCCGTGGCCTTGGTCATTCCCAATCCCAATCCGGCAAGCACGAAGGGGGTGATTCGCTTGGCTCCCCTGTAATCGCGTCCCGTGCCGAAGGGCAGGAAATTGTACTCGTAGACGAGGCTGAGGTCGTAGAGACTGTTGTTGAACGTGTATTCGTCCTGACTTGTTCCAGGGTACCACGTGCTGACATTTTTTGACGACCCTTTCAGCTTCGAGTAGCCTATGTTCAACCTTAGTGCCATCCATGGGTTGATGTTGTATCGCCCCATGAAGCTCGTCCCTGGTTGCAGTCCCTTGGTCAGGCTTCCGTTGTAGTCGCCGAGATACCCGGTCATGCCCGCGCCCACGCCTATCTCATAACGATATTCAGGATCGTCTTGAGCGGCGCACGTCAACGACAGCATCGTCATTGCCGTTATCGCCAATATCTTTGCCTTGTTGAGCATCGACGATTTCGCCATTCAGCTATTTGCGCCTTGCCGCGCTTCGGGTGAACGTTTTTTGCTCTTCTTTCCATCCCAACTGCGACAGGCGGCCAGACCAGACGGTTGACGAGCCGTCGCGTGAGATATAGATGTTGTTGTCCTTGTCCACGGCCATGTCAAACTTGGCTGGCTCGTTTCCGAAGTCGGTTGGCAACTTGAAGAGGGTGCTCTTGTTCCAAGTCAGCCCCCAGTCGGGACTTGTGTATATCTGAGAGAAGTCTCCACCTGTGGCTATTATGCTGTCGCCGTACAACACGGCTTTCATGTTGGCAAGGTAAGGTAGCTTCTTTGTCTCGTACTCGTCATCATTATAGTACATCCACGTCTGCGCGTTGTCGCCGTCGTCTTCCACCTTGCTCCACATCACGGTCTTGCCATTGTTGTTGCCCATGATGAGGAGGCTGTAGACGGACGGGTCAGTGTTCATGGGAGCCGCCATGAAGCTCACGCTCTCGGTGGGGAGCAGCGAGGCGTCGTCGTCGAGCTTCTCCTCTGTCCACTCGCCGCCGTCGATAGTGGCGCGCATGAGTTTTCCGTTGATTATGCCGTAGCGGTATTTCTTTGTCGTGCCAATCACGTTGTCGTCTTTCGCCAACGATTTGTCAACTTTGTTCCATGCCTTGCTGTCGCATCCGAACACGCTTGTCGCGCCCTCGTGGAGTCCCGTGAGATACAGCTTGTCGTCAACGCTCACGAATTGGCGGTTTTCCAGTGCCACGTAGTTGTTGATGGTCGCGGCTCCCCAGGCAAACTCGTTCTCGCTTTCATTGTGCGCGTTCACCTTGATGGTATACTCGCGGTAAGCTGAGGCAATCATGTTGTATACGCGAACGCGTACTGGGTTGGTGAAGTCGATGGAGTCGGATGATGAATAGTATGCGAGACTGTCCTTGTCGTCTTTCGATTTCAACACGAGCAGCACGGTCCCGCTGTTCACGGTGTTGATCGTGGCAAGGACGTGTTTCACGTCAGTGCCTTTGGGCAGGGAGTCGGTGTTGTTGATGGTCTGCGCGAGCTGGTCGATGTCAAACTTGTAGTTGCTTGCCGAGTATGTCGTGGTGTATGTCGAGTCGGTCACGCCGTCCTTCGCCTTGGTGTGGTTGACAAGGTTCAGCGTGCCCAGCGAGAACGATGTGATGGCTGTATCGGTGTAATACGTCGTGTCGACATCATTGTTGTCACTCAGGCAGGATGTTAGCGAAAGCACGGCTGCCATGACGATAACGACGTGCGAAAACAGTTTTTTCATTGCGATAATTTACTTTTTAGCTGCAAATTTACTAAGAATACGACAATTATGTGCCGTTTTTCCTTTTTATTATGATTTTTAAGATAAAATGTTGCCTTTGCCTCGTATGGTTCGCGCATAAAAACGAAAAAAGGCAATACAAATCACTTGCACTGCCTTTTGTTAGGTTTATGTCCATTTTTTTGAATGTCTACATAAACCCCGTTTTACCTTAAAAAATCTATCAAACTACTAACCTAATGAAACTTAAATGGATGTCATCTCACGATGATGCTGCAAAATTAAGCAAAAATTTTGAATGACGTAAATTATCTGTGTGATTTTTGCGCCGTATTGTTATTTTTTAACTATTCGTCCGTCTTTTACCTTGATTATTCGCTGATTGCGTGAACCTCTGAAGGCGAGAGTCACGTCTCGCAAGGCTTTCACGTATTCGCCGTCAACAATCACGTCGACATAGGGCAGTATTTGTTTGAGTTTTTCGTCAGCTTCTATCTGCTCGATGGTGTAGCCGGTGTAAACCCATACGTCTTTGCCTGGCAGCTTTTCCTTTATCTCCCTTGCCAGTGCCGTCACGTCGTCGGGTGAGCACAGTGGGTCACCGCCTGAGAACGTTACCCCCTGGATATATGGCTTTGAAAGCTCAGACAGGAGATAGTCGTGAGCCTTCTTGCCGAATGGCTGGCCGCCCTTGAAATCCCATGTTTCGGGATTTTGGCAACCTTCGCAATGGTGCGTGCATCCTGCCACCCAAAGGGTGACGCGGAAGCCCTTGCCGTTGTTGACGTCGCAGCTTGTTATGTCATGAAATCGCATCTTCTTTCCTTGTTATGAGATTTACATGTCTTGGAAAGGCGCCGCCACTTTCTTGTTCTTTTCCGACAGCGATTTCTCCGCGCTTCCGCCGCATTTCCCTTCTTTCCCTTCTGGCTTCACCTCTGATGCGTCGCCGCTGTCCTTGGCCATGTCGGAGAAGGAGCGCAGGTGCTTCACGCGGTCTTTCACCTCAGCCTGCTTGCCGAGGTTGAAGTTGTGGTAGTCGGTCGTGAGGTAGCCTGTCACGCGGCGCAGACGCCTTATGTTGCTTGAGCCGCAGATTGGGCACGTGTCGTTTATCTCGTCGGTGTAGCCGCAATCCATGCATGTGTCGTTTGGCACGTTGATGGCGAAATAGGGGATGTCCTTGGCCATGGCATAATCGATGATTTTCTCCAATGCCTCGACATTGTGCTTCGTGGTCGACGGAAGCTCCACGTAGGTGATGCAGCCTGCCGACGAATAGCCCGTGAGCTGACTCTCGATGTCGATTTTCTCGAACGGGGTCATGTGCTCCCATACGGGCACGTGTATCGAGTTGGTGAAATAGTCGCGGTCCGACACGTTCTTTATCACGCCATACTTAGCCTTGAACTTCTTCATGGCAGTGTAGCACAGGTTCTCCGCCGGCGTGTAGTAGACACCGAAGTTGAGCTTGTATTCCTCCTTGAACTCGGCGCAACGCTGCTTGAACAGCGACTCTATGCGCTTTGCCAGAGCCATGCCCTTGGGCTTGGTGTGGTTGCATCCCACGAGCAGTTGCAGCGTCTCCGCCAGTCCGAGCTGGCCCATGGCGAGCGTGCCGTGCTTCATGGCCGAGCGTATGCCCTCTTCGGGTATGTAGCCAGCCATGGTGTGGTTGTCCCACATGAACGGCGCGGTCTTCGGGTCTTGCGAGCAAATCCAGTTGAAGCGCTCTATGAGCGTGTCCTTGGCCTCGTGAATCTTCTGGTCGAGGAGCTTCATGAATTTCTCCACGTCCCTTCCGGCCTCCATCGCCAGCGTCGGCATGATGATGGTCGTTGGACAGATGTTTCCGCGTCCGTCCTTCAACTGCCCGAGGCCGTTGATGTCCCAGCCGTTGGCCGTGCGGCAACCCATGGTCGAGAAGTAGGTACGCGGGTCGTTGATGTCGAACCCGGCGTTGCCGCTCCAGTTGACGTTGGCGTAGTTGGGGTACAGGCGCTGCGACGTGGAGCGCATGGCGAGCTGCTTGAGGTCATAGTTTGGCGTGCCGGGCTTGTCGTTCACGCCTTTCATGTATTGGAATATGCCGCAGGGGAATATCGGGGTGTTGTGGTGGAAGCCGATGCCCTCAAGAGAGCCGAGCAGCAGGGCGCGTGTCACGAGACGGCCTTCCTCCAGGGTGCACGTGCCGTAGTTGATCGACGTGAAAGGCAACTGGTCGCCCGAGCGGCTCTGCAGCGTGTTGAGGTTGTGATACATGGCCTCGACGGCCTGGTGCAACTCCTGAATGGTATCACACAGTGCAGAGTTGTAGTATTTCGGGTCAAGCCTGTCCTTGTTGGCAAGTTTGAAGTCTTCCTTCGTCAGGCGAGTGCTCTTGAAGAAGCTCTCCTTCACGGTGTCGGTCCAGTGCTCGAAAGCCGACCTTGTCACGCCCACGCTGTCTTGGTATGTCTCATCGTAGAGCGAGAGGAAGTCGGTGTCCTCAAACTCCTTTTGGTCTTTCGCCCAAGCCGTGATGTAGTGCTTGAAAAACGACTTGCGGAAATATGGCACCATGGTCCAGTCGAGGTGCGTCGCCGACACGCCGCCAAACTGGTCGAGGCTCTGCAGCTGGAAGATTACCGCCACGAGCTGCATGGCGGTGTTGAGCGATCCGGCCGGGCGCACGTCGCCTTGGCGCGTGTGGAAGCCCTTGGAGAGCAGGTCGTCGAAAGGTATCGACAGGCAGTTGTGGAAACCGATGGCATATTTGTTGAGGTCGTGTATGTACACCTCGTTGTTCTCGTGGTTCCTGCACGCCATGTCCGACATGCAGTGGTCGAGCGCGTATTGCTTCTCATACACGTTGGC
>DAINOS010000025.1:0-19436 GCA_036743855.1 Prevotella sp.
TATGACTGATTTCGCAAAACGAGTTGAGGCTCTTCGCGCACATCATGAAGAACTTCTCACACGCAAGAACACCCCGAAGCAGTGGGGCAATGGCATTTACACCAAGTACGAGTACCCCATACTCACTGCCGAGCACACACCGCTTGAATGGCGTTACGATTTCAACGAGAAAGACAATCCTTACTTGATGCAGCGCATCATGATGAACGCCACGTTAAACTCCGGCGCGATAAAGCTCAACGGCAAGTACCTGCTTGTGGTGCGCGTTGAGGGCGCCGACCGCAAGAGCTTTTTCGCCGTGGCGGAGAGCCCCAATGGCATAGACAACTTCCGGTTCTGGCCTGAGCCAATCACCATGCCCGATGATGTCATCCCTGCCACCAACATCTACGATATGCGCCTCACAAAACACGAGGACGGTTGGATCTACGGCATCTTCTGCGCCGAGCGTCACGACGACACGCAGCCTAATGACCTCTCCGCGGCCACGGCGACGGCAGCCATAGCCCGCACCCACGACCTCAAGACATGGGAGCGTCTGCCCGACCTTAAGTCGCGCAGCCAGCAGCGCAACGTGGTGCTTCATCCCGAGTTTGTGGATGGCAAATACGCTCTCTACACACGTCCGCAGGATGGGTTCATCGACGCTGGCTCAGGCGGTGGCATAGGCTGGGCGCTCATCGACGACATCACCCACGCCGAGGTGAAGGAGGAGAAAATCATCAACGCGCGCCACTATCACACCATCATGGAAGTGAAAAACGGCGAGGGACCTCATCCCATAAAGTCCCCCAAGGGTTGGTTGCACCTTGCCCACGGCGTGCGTGGTTGCGCCTCTGGCCTGCGCTATGTTCTCTACATGTACATGACGGCCTTGGACGACCCGACAAGGGTCATTGCCCAGCCTGGCGGCTATTTCCTCGTGCCAGAGGGCGAGGAGTATGTGGGCGACGTGATGAACGTCACGTTCGCCAACGGTTGGATAAAGGACGAGGACGGCAGGGTGCTTATCTACTATGCGAGCTCCGACACCCGTATGCACGTCGCCGTGTCAACGGTAGACAAACTCGTGGATTACTGCATGAACACTCCTGAGGATGGGTTCTCCACTTCCGCAAGCGTGGAGACGATAAAGAAACTGATAGAAAAAAACAGAAAAAACAAGCAGTAAGTTACTTGATTTATCGGGATTATGATTACCTTTGGTTGATATTAGGCCGATTGAGCCTTGCACCCAAGGCTTAATCATAAGCCCCGATTGACATTAAAGCCTTTAAACCATGATAAAACTAAAGGAAAAAATAGGCTACGGCTTTGGCGACATGTCGTCATCGATGTTCTGGAAGATTTTCGGAGCCTATCTCATGATATTCTATACCGATGTCTTTGGCATTTCCGCAGCGGTCGTTGGCATCATGTTCGCCGTGACGAGAGTGTGGGATAGCGTCTTCGATCCCGTCGTTGGCGTCATTGCCGATCGCACGGAGAGCAGATGGGGTAAATTCCGCCCATACCTGCTTTATCTCGCCGTGCCATTTGCCTTGATAGGCATCCTCACGTTTCTCACGCCACCGTTTGGCGGAGCCATGAAGATAGTCTACGCCTATGTCACCTACACGCTCATGATGATGGTTTACAGTGCTATCAACGTGCCTTACGCCTCGTTGCTTGGCGTGATGAGTCCCAACCCTGCCGAGAGAAACACGCTTGCCACTTACCGCATGACCTTTGCCTATATAGGCTCATTCCTCGCGCTTCTGCTTTTCGACCCATTGGTAAGTCTTTTCGGTGGCAAGCGCAGTGTCGACATCATGGTTGGATGGATGACGGCTCCCCAGTTTGGATGGTTCATGACGGTTGTTGTCGTCGCCATCATCTGCGCCATTCTCTTCTTCGGCTGCTTCTCGCTGACGAGGGAAAGGGTGAAGCCTGTCAAGGAGGCCAAGACCCCGCTGAAAAACGACATTCGTGACCTTTTCCACAACCGCCCATGGTGGATTCTCCTTGGGGCAGGCATCGCGTCGTTGGTGTTCAACTCCATCAGAGACGGTGCGACGGTTTATTACTTTAAGTATTTTGTCGACGAGACCACGTTCGGTAGCGTCAATTTCGTTGGCATTCCATTCGCCTTGAGTGGGTTGTATCTCGCCGTGGGTCAGGCGGCAAACATCGTCGGCGTGCTTCTCGCCGCGCCTGTCAGCAACCGTTTGGGCAAGCGTCACACGTTCATGGGTGCGATGCTCATTGCCACGGTGTTGAGCGTGGTGTTCTATTTCTTCGACAAGAATCAGCTCACGTTGATATTCGTCTTCCAAGCCCTCATCTCCATTTGCGCTGGCAGCGTCTTCCCGTTGCTTTGGAGCATGTATGCCGATTGTGCCGATTACAGCGAGTTGAAGACCGGCAACCGCGCCACTGGACTTATCTTCTCGTCATCGTCCATGAGCCAGAAGTTTGGTTGGGCCATTGGCACCGCCTTGACAGGCTTGCTCCTTAGCGCCTTCGGCTTTGTGGCCAATGGCACGCAGAATGCCGAGACCATCAACGGTATAAAGATGTTCCTGAGCTTGCTTCCGGCGGCTGGGGCTTTCTTGAGCTTGGCGTTCATCACGTTCTATCCTCTGTCGGAGAAGAAAATGAGGGAGATAACAGTGGAACTCAATGAGAAGAGACAAAAACAAGGACTTTAACAACTTATGATGAACAAGATACAGACATTGAAGCAAGAGATGGAGCAGGAGCTTAACGGCAACATCTTGCATTTCTGGCTCACCCGAATGATAGACCGCGAGGATGGCGGCTTCTACGGTCGCATAGACGGCAATGGCAAACTCGTGGCTGGCGCGGAGAAAGGGGCCATACTCAACGCCCGCATACTGTGGTCGTTCTCTGCCGCTTACCGTGTCACGGGCAAGAAGGAGTATAAGGAAGCCGCCGACCGTGCCGCCCAATATCTCATGGCAAACTTCGTTGACCACGAGCATGGCGGAGTTTATTGGAGCCTGCATAGCGACGGCACGCCCAAGGACACCAAGAAGCAAACCTATGCCATCGGCTTTGCCATCTATGGCCTGGCTGAATATGTGCGCGCCACGGGCAGCGACGATGCCCTCAAATGTGCCATTGACCTCTATCACAGCATAGAGGAACACGCCTTTGACACGGTGAACAATGGCTACACCGAAGCACTGTCGAGGGATTGGAAACCGATAGCCGACATGCGCCTCTCCGACAAGGACGAGAATGGTTCCAAGACGATGAATACCCACTTGCACATCATCGAGCCTTACACCAACCTTTACCGTGTGTGGAAAGACGAGGGGCTGCGTGGCAAGTTGGTGAACCTCTTGCATCTCTTCCTCGACGTGATGTTGAACCCGCGAACCAATCATCTCGACCTCTTCTTCAACGACCAATGGCAAGGCTCGCGCAACATCCAGAGCTTCGGTCACGACATTGAGGCTTCGTGGCTGTTGCACGAGACGGCTCTCGTGCTTGGCGACCCCGCGATATTGAAAGCCGTAGAGCCGAAGGTCAAGGCCATAGCCATGGCTGCCGATGAGGGACTGTGCGATAATGGTGGCATGATTTACGAGCGCTGGACCGACACGGGTCGCGTCGACAGGCAGTTTCAATGGTGGGTGCAATGCGAGAACATCATAGGCCATGTCAATCTATACCAGCACTTTGGCGATGAACTGGCCCTTGAGCAGGCCTTGAAGAGCTGGCGCTTCGTAAAGGACAACATCATTGACAAGGAACATGGGGAATGGCTGTGGGGGCTCAACGCCGACGGGACACCAGACCGCCAAGACGACAAGGCCGGCTTCTGGAAATGCCCGTACCACAACAGCCGCATGTGCCTTGAGCTGATGGAGAGAAACTTCTAAAAGACCGTAAGCCATGAAAACCCAGGAAACAACAGGACACGTGCTCCGCGAGATAACACCTCTTGAGGACAAGGACATGCTCTACATTGCCGACCGCCACAAGAAGGAGTTTACTTACCCCATACACAGCCACGACGAGTTTGAGCTTAACTTTGTTGAGCATGCTTCTGGGGTAAGGCGTGTCGTGGGAGACAGCAGCGAGGTGATAGGCGACTACGACCTCGTGCTTATCACGAGCGGTAACCTTGAACACGTGTGGATGCAAAACGATTGCAAGAGCGAGGACATCCACGAGATTACCATTCAGTTCAAGTTTGACCTGTCTGATGACAGCTTCCTGTCCAAGAATCCTTTTCGTGCCATTCTTGAGATGTTGAAGCTGGCACGCAAGGGCCTTTGTTTCCCCATGGACACTATAATAAAGGTGTACAACCAGCTTGTGACCCTCAGCAGTGTCAAGGACGGCTTTCAGTCGGCCATGCAGTTTTTCACCATCTTGAACACCCTCGCCCATAGCGATGGTATGCGCACGCTTGCCTCAAGCAGCTACGCCAAGGTCTCGCTTGGCGAGAACTCAAGGCGCATACTCGCGGTCAAGGCATATATCGACGCGCACTATACCGATGAGATCAAGCTCAAGGACCTTGCCGACGTGGCTTGCATGAGCGAGGCGGCCATGAGCCGTTTCTTCAAGTTGCACACGGGCAGGACCATCAGCGACTACATCATAGACATTCGCCTTGGCAACGCCGCGCGGCTCTTGGTGGACACCAACCGTAGCGTTGCCGACATCAGTTATCAATGTGGCTACAACAACCTCAGCAACTTCAACCGGCTGTTCAAGCGGAAGAAAGGGTGCTCGCCCAAGGAGTTTCGCGAATATTACCATAAGGTGAAGGTCATAGTATGAGGTCAATCTATCACAAACAAAATCATGGAATAATGAAGAACAACAACAGAGTGGCTTGCTTGCTTTTAGCGTGTCTTTCGGCATTGGGATGCCTTGCCGACAACGTGTGCGTGTCGACACCCTCGACATCGCTCGTCGTTGACGCCACGAAGGGCAAGGAGCTTAAATTCTTGTATTATGGTCAACGCCTCTCGGCAACCGACCTCGGCAACCTTGAGAGCTCTGGCACGCCTGGCCTTGCCGCCTATCCGGTTTATGGCATGGCGGGCGCGTCTCAATGGGCCCTCGCCGTGAAGCACGCCGACGGCAACATGACCTTGAAAATGAAAGTGGAGGGCGTGGACAAGAAGCAGGAAAAGAACGCCTCGCTCACCATCGTGCACATGAAAGACACGTTCTACCCTCTCTACGTGGACATTTGCTATAAGGCATACGCCGACGTGGACATCATCGAGACGTGGACGAAGATAAGAAACGGTGAGAAAAACACTGTCACCCTCAACCGCTTCGACTCTGGTTGCCTGCCCATAAGGCGCGGCAACGTGTGGTTGTCGCATCTGTACGGTGCTTGGGCCAACGAGGCTCAGCTCTCCGAGGAGCCGTTGAAGCCTGGCATGACGGTCATCGAGAACAGGGACGGAACGCGCAACTCGCACACCTCACATGCCGAGGTCATGTTCTCGCTCGACGGCAAGGCACGCGAGAACGAGGGCGAGGTCATTGGGGCGGCGTTGGCTTACAGTGGCAACTACAAGTTGCGCGTCAACACCAACGAGAGCGATTATCACCAGTTCTTCGCCGGCATTGACCCCGATGAGTCTGAATACCACTTGACCAAGGGCGAGACCTTTACCACTCCGGTCTTGGCGCTCACTTACAGTCGCGAGGGTCTTGGCGGAGCCAGCCGCAGCTTCCACAAGTGGGGTCGTGAATACATGCTCATGCATGGCAACCGCGAGCGCAAGATATTGCTCAACAGTTGGGAAGGCGTATATTTCGACATCAACGAGAAGGGTATGGACCAAATGATGGCGGACATAGCCTCGATGGGAGGCGAGCTCTTCGTGATGGACGATGGATGGTTTGGCGACAAGTATAAGCGCACGACAGACAACTGCGCCCTTGGCGATTGGGTTGTGGACAAGAACAAGTTGCCCCATGGCATCGACGGGTTGCTCGCCAGCGCCAAGAAGCACGGCATAAAGTTCGGCATCTGGATAGAGCCGGAGATGACCAACACCAAGAGTGAGCTATACGAGAAGCATCCCGACTGGATAATAAAGCCATCAAACCGCGAGCCCGTGTTGGGGCGTGGCGGCACGCAACTGGTGCTCGACTTGTCCAACCCCAAGGTGCAAGACTTCGTGTTTGGCGTGGTGGACGGGCTCATGACCAAATACCCCGCTATCGACTACATCAAGTGGGATGCCAACATGGACATTGCCAACCATGGCTCGCAATATCTCTCCGCCGATGACCAGAGCCATCTGTACATAGAATATCATCGTGGCTTCGAGAAGGTGTGCCAGCGCATCCGCCAGAAATACCCCAACCTCACCATCCAGGCTTGCGCCTCAGGTGGCGGCAGGGCCAACTGGGGCGTGCTGCCCTATTTTGATGAGTTCTGGGTCAGCGACAACACCGATGCCTTGCAGCGCGTCTATATGCAGTGGGGCACTTCCTATTTCTTCCCCGCGATAGCCATGGCGTCTCACATCAGCGCGGCGCCAAACCATCAGACTTTCCGCACCATACCCTTGAAATACAGGATTGACGTGGCGATGAGCGGACGGCTGGGCATGGAGATTCAGCCCAAGAACATGACCGATGAGGAGAAAGAGCTTTGCCGCAAGGCCATTGCCGACTACAAGCGCATAAGGCCTGTGGTGCAGATGGGCAACATATACCGTCTGCTTTCGCCCTATGATCACAAGGGCGCCGCCTCGCTGATGTACGTGAGCGATGCCAAGGACAAGGCGGTGTTCTATTGGTGGAAGATGGAGACTTTTGTCAACCAGCACTTGCCTCGCGTGAGGATGGCAGGGCTTGACCCCGGCAAGACCTATCGCGTGACCGAGCTCGACAGGATAGACAACGAGCCGCTGCCTTTCGAGGGCAAGACGTTCACGGGCGCGTTCCTCATGGCCAATGGCCTGGAGATGCCATACACCCACAAGGTGGACTACAACAAGCAAAACGACTATGCCAGCAGGGTGCTCTACTTGGAACAGCAATAACCCTGCGATAAACACCAGCTCCAAACACGAATTAACAACGCTAACAAGAAAGAACTTCTGGCATCCGGCCTAAATGGTTTTATCCCGTCGATGGTAATCATCGGCGGGATGTTTTTTTGCTGAAAATTTTGAAAAAGAATCTTGATAATTAACCTGCCTTTCGCCGAAAAACGCTATCTTTGCATATGATTATTTTTGGATACTACATATAAAAAAAACAACATACAATGAAAACAAGCCTTTATCCTTTTCTTTTCGACCCCAATCTTCACGAGACCATTTGGGGTGGCGACCGTCTCTGCCCATTCAAGGGGCTGACTCCACACAAGAACCCCGTGGGTGAGAGTTGGGAGGTCAGCGCGGTGCCATCAAGCCCGGATACCATCAGCAATGGCGCTGAAAAAGGCAAAGACCTCATCTCTGTCATCGCCGCCGACCCTGAGGCCATCCTCGGCAAGGCCGTGAGCAAGCAGTATAATGGCAAGATGCCTCTGCTCGTGAAGTTTATCGACGCGAAGAAGGATCTTAGCATACAGGTGCACCCCAACGACGAGATGGCAAAGCGCGTGCACAACAAGATGGGCAAGACCGAGATGTGGTACGTGCTCGACGCCAAGCCGGGCAGCTATCTCTATTGCGGTTTCAAGACGAAAATCTCGAAAGAGGAATACAAGCAGCGCATTGCCGATGGCACCATCACCGACGTGCTGGCTCGCCACGAGGTGAAGGCAGGCGACGTGTTCTACATCCCTGCCGGAAGGGTTCACGCCATCTGCAGCGGCATCATGCTCGCCGAGATTCAGCAGTCGTCAGACCTCACTTATCGCATCTACGACTACAATCGTCCTGGTCTCGATGGCAAACCGCGTGAACTGCATACCGAGCTCGCTGCCGAGGCTCTCGACTTCAACGTGGCAGACTCTTACAGCTCTGAGTATTCTCACGAGGCAAACAAGCCAAACATCATCCTCGACACCAAGTATTTCTGCGTCAGGGTGAGCGACCTCGACAAGCCTTACCATTACGCCATGAAGGGCTTCGACAGCTTCGTGGTCTGTATGTGCCTGAAGGGTGACTGCAAGATCAAGGTCAACGAGACTGGCGACGAGCTGGTGCTCAAGGAGGGTTATAGCTGCATGATTCCAGCAGCCATCGCCGATTACGACATCACGCCGGTGGGAGAGAAGACACAGGTCCTCGACGCCTTTATCGACAACACCATCAAATAACCCGACTGGGCATTTGATAAAGAAAAATAGGGTGCGTTTTTGCCATGTGTATGTGGCAAAAACGCACCCTAAGCATATCGCATCGGCTTCACGCTTGAATCGCGTCGCGATTCAAGCGTGGAGCCGACGCGATTCAAGCGTAAAGGCAACGCGATTCAAGCGTAAAGCCGACGCCGTTTTTATACTCCGAACATTTGCTGATAATAGTAGGTTTTGTTACCTTTGTGGCATGAAGTGACTACTTGACTTGTAAATGTCACATTCTATATGTCAAACAATTGATAATTAGTAAGATATGGATTTCAAGGATTTGGCTACAAAGCGTTTTTCGGCCCGTAAATATACCGATGAGCCGGTCAGCAAGGCAGACATCGACTACATTATGGAATGTACGCGGTTGGCACCGTCGGCGCATAACCTGCAGCCATGGAAGTTTCTGCTTATCACCTCTGATGAGGCCAAGGCGAAGATAAGGCAATGCTATGACCGCCATTGGTTCGCCTCCGCGCCAATGTATGTGCTGGCAATGAAGAACACGAAAGGCTGCTGGGTACGCCCCGATGACAACAAGGCTCATGGCGACATAGACCTCGGCATAGCCATAGAGCACCTCACGCTTGCCGCGGCTGACCGCGGTCTTGGCACGTGTTGGGTTGCCAACTATGATGTTGAGGCGGTTAAACGTCTGTTCCCAAAAGAGGGCTATGAGGCAGTGGCCATCATCCCCGTGGGGCACGTGGCTCCCGATTGCCCTTGCCCAAAGAAGACGCGCAAGGACATTTCGGAAATAGTGGAAGAGGTTTAAGGGGGCTTAGTGCCGCTTAAGCCACTTCCTCACTGGCTCGTCGTAGAACCTCAGGCACAACCATGCCATGCAAACGCTGCAAGCGATGGTGGCAAACGCCATGGGCCATGTCTCGGCGAAGGTGTATTGCCTTGTCTTGATGAGCCACATATAGAAGGCGTACATCAAGGGGTAATGTACGATATAGAGCGGATAGGATATGTTGCCAAGGAAACGGCATATACTTGTCGATGCCTTGTCGGTGGTCTTGCCAGATGCCGCCAACCAAACGATGGCAGGGAAGACCACGATGACGCACGCCGCCTCGAACACACCGTTGAGGCTCAACTGGCTGTCGCCATTGATATAAGGCACGTGAAAGAGCAACAACAGGATGATGGCTCCTATCCAGAAAGCTCCGCGCGCGTTTTTCAATGGCTTGAACACCCTTGACATCAGCAAGCCGATGGTGAAAGGACACAGCATGCGCAACAAGCCTCCAAGGAAGTTTGTCGTGTCCATCGTCCATCCGACGCCTATTGAGCCGTAGCCAGACTGGTCGGTGACGGCAAACCACGCCAATGCGCAGCACAGCAGCGCCGACACGCAAGCCAAGACGCGCGTGGGCAGTCGGCGCATGATGAAGGCGTAGATGATGTTGCCGATATATTCGAAGAAGAGTGACCAGCAAGGGCCGTTGAGCGGGAACATCTCGCCATTGCCACGCACTTCGCGCTGCATCCCTGGCAGGGCCGGAAGCATGAGCCATGCGCAAAGCATGGCCACGAGGGTGAGAAGAAGTGTGGCGTGGGTGCCGTCCCATCGCTCCATGCCCGTGAGCATGAACGACACCGCGCCTATTACCGCCCCGAGCACCACCATGGGGTGAAGGCGGATAAGGCGGCGATGGAAGAAAGAGCCTAAGTTGAGCGACTTGCCCCAACGGTCATCGTAGGCATAGCCAATGACGAAACCAGAGAGGATGAAGAAAAAGTCGACGGCGAGATAGCCGTGGTTGGCGAAATCGATAATGGGTTTGTTGCCCGCGAACTGGTATCCTTCGAACACGTGATACCATACCACAAGCAAGGCCGCCACGCCGCGCAGTCCGTCGAGGAGGGCGTAGTGGGGCTTGGAACTTGCGTATTTCATTTATTTTACGATGACCTCATCGACAAACAACCAACCATTGCGAGGTGATCGCTTGGCTTGGATGTGAAGGTAACGAGTGGTTTGCTTCTTGCTCAGTGTGTAGGTGCAGATGGAGTAGGGCAAGTCCTTGGGATTGCCGACGCATGGCTCGCCGTTTACCGTGACCTGGGCTGGAAGGTAAATCTCGGGGCCAGTGAGTTGCATGAAGTTCATGGTCACATTATGCACGGTGCGCTCCTTGCCGAGGTCTATGGTGACGTCGAGGTCGCAGCAGAACCCTTGCCAACGGTCGTCGTTGTTGTTCCACGTGCCTTGCAAGCCATCGATGAGGGCGTTGTCGCCACCTGCCTTATACACGTCGCTGTAATGGCAATTGCCATTGAACTGCACCTTGCCGCCTATCGCCAAGTGCTTCACTTTCTTGAAATATTCCGGACGCTCGCCAATCTCCTTCCTGAGGTCAAATGCGTTCACGCCGGCTTTGCGCAAGCTGTCGGTGACATGTGTCGCCCATTTGTGGAAGTCCTTGAATGAGCGTGTGCGGCCAAGGCCTATTTCGCCCATGGCAAGGGCTCGTGGCCATAATTGATACTGGAGCAAGCTCACCGTGGGCACATACTCGGTGAACAATGTTACCTGTGCGCCAAGGAGCTTGTCGCGGAACGGGGCTATCTCCTTGCCGAAGTCCCAAATGTGCTTGAGCGGCCTGTAACCGCCCATTGTCTCTGGCTGAGTGGCTGGCGCGTCTTGATAACTGTCGAGATAGCACCACGAGCCTGGGCACATGATGACCTGATGGCCGAGCTCCAAGGCTTTCTTGCCAATGTCGGCGTTGCGCCATACCATGATGACGATGCTGCTGTCTGCCTTGGAGTCGGAAAGGGCCTCGTCCCAAACCACCATCTTGCGTCCAAGACCGCGCACGATGTTGTTCATCCGGCGAATGGCGTTGGGGTATTCCTCTTTCTGGGTCGCCGTCTCGTCGCCACCGCAATGTATGTAGGTGGACGGGAAGACCTCGGCTACCTCTTTCAATATAGTCTCCATGAACTTATAGGTCTCATCCTTGGAAACGTTCATCTCGGCATGGTTGAACGCCACCTCTGGATACGCGGCGCACACTTCCTCGCTATGTCCTGGGAACTCTATCTCGGGGACGATGGTCACGCCTTTGCCTTGGGCGTATTTCACCAGTCCTTTCAGCTGCTCTTGCGTATAGTATCCGCCAAAGCCGTCCTTGCTATTGCTGTATGCACGCACATAGCTGAGGTCTTGACCTTCCTGGTTGGCAGGCTTGTTCCACCATTCTTTCCACGTGGGTCGGGTGCGCCATGCCCCTACCTCAGTGAGGCGTGGATAGGCTTTTATCTCCATGCGCCATCCTGCCGCGTCGGTGAGATGAAGGTGAAGGGTGTTAAGCCCATAGTGGCTCATGATGTCAACCTCACGATACAACTCGTTGATGGGCACGAAATGACGGCTCACGTCGATCATCATGCCGCGCCATGCCAATGGCTTGGGCTGGCTGGGTTGAGAAAAAGATAAAATGGAGGCGCAGAGCGCTAAAAGTGACACTAATAATCGTCGCATATAAGTTTGGCTTAAAAAATTTTCAGCAAAGGTAGCGAAAATATTAGAATGTGTTTGCGATTTAGCGTTTTTATTTGTATTTTTGGCGTTAAATCATCATTTAACATTCACTTATGAAAAGAACACTGTCTACTATCGCACTCTTTTTGTGCTTTCTCGGGGCGATGGCGCAAGCCTATGTCCCGACGAAGGAAAACCTTGCCGAGAGGGAGAATTTCCGCAACGCCAAATTCGGCATCTTCCTTCATTGGGGCATCTACAGCACGTTTGCCCAAGGCGAGTGGTATTTGCAAAACGCCGTGCCCGACCGCATGGAATACGCCAAGGCCGCTGACGCTTTCTATCCTCATCGGTTCAATGCCCATGAGTGGGTGCGTGCCATCAAGGACGCTGGCGCGAAGTATATTTGCTTCACCACTCGCCACCACGATGGCTTCTCGATGTGGGACACCAAGCAAAGCGACTATAATATAATGAAGGCGTCGCCTTTCAAGCGCGACGTGGTGAAAGAACTTGCCGACGCTTGCCACGAGGAGGGCATAAGGCTTCACCTTTATTACAGTCATATCGACTGGATGCGCCAAGACTACCCGATGGGTCGCACTGGTAGGCATTGCGGAAAGGATAGCACCAAGAGCGACTGGCCTCACTATTTCAAGTTCATGAACGCCCAGCTCACGGAGTTGCTCACGCGCTATGGCAAGATTGGCGCGATATGGTTTGACGGGTGGTGGGATCACGACCAAGACTCAGTGCCGTTCAACTGGCATCTGCCTGAGCAATACGCGCTTATCCACAAGTTGCAGCCCGCTTGTCTCATTGGCAACAACCATCACATGAAACCATTTGACGGCGAAGACATACAAATCTTCGAGCGCGACCTGCCCGGTGAGAACACGGCAGGTTTCGTGGACAAGGCGGCGCAGATAAGCCACTTGCCATTGGAGACTTGCCAGACCATGAACGGCATGTGGGGATACAAGGTGGTGGATCAGAACTACAAGTCGACGGCAGAGCTCATTCGCTTGCTCATCAACACGTCGGGAAAAGGCGCTAACCTGCTGCTCAACATTGGCCCACAGCCCAACGGCGAGCTTCCCGCGCTGGCTCTCGACAGGTTAAAGGAGATGGGCAAGTGGATGCGTGTCTATGGCGAGACGCTCTATGGCAGCGTGGCTGGGCCGGTGAAACCTTGCGAGTGGGGTGCCACGACCGAGAAAGACGGCAAGGTGTATGTCCACATCTGCCCTGCCGAAGGAACGAAAGCTCCAAGCACTGTCACGATACCCATGGCAAAGAAGCCAAAAGAAGTCACCGACTTCCAAACTGGAAAGAAGGTGACTTATACATATAAAAACAAGGAGTTGAACCTTGCCGTTCCAGCGACATTGACTGCGCCAGACCACGTGATAGTGGTCAAGAGATAGACTGCTTTACTTGCCTTATCTTTTGCGCGTCTGACACGAGACCCGTGCGTAGGGAGCCATGGATTTCCGTGGCTCCCGTCGCCTTTAATATGAGGCTGGCGTTTTGGGTGTTCACGCCCGCGCCACACAATATGTTAAACTCATGCCCCGACTTGGCTGATATTTCCTTGGCTTTTCGCACGAGCTGCTTCAGCAATGGAATGCCTTTCTCGGCGGTTGGCTGTTGCCCGGAGGTGAGAATACGGTTGCACCCCAATTGTGCTATCTGCTCCATAGCCTCTAATGGATTGTTGCATACGTCGAAGGCGCGATGAAACGTCACGTTGCAACGGAGGTTTCCGTTGGCCTGTCTTACAACGTCAATCCATTTGCGGCACGCGTTGATGTCAATGTCGCCATCGGGCGTGAGCGCGCCAATGACCACGCCATCCACGCCTTCGCCGACAGACATGCGTATCTCTTCCGCCATCTTCTCAACCTCGGCATCGTTGTAAACGAAGCTGCCTTCGCGAGAGCGAATGAGCACGTGGACCAACAGTCCGGCAGGATGACAGAGGCTCACGGCATCGCGAATAGTGTCCTGGCTTGGCGTGAGTCCGTCGAGCTCTAAGTCGCGGCACAATTCTATGCGGTCAGCACCACCCTCAACGGCAGCTTTTACGCTTTCGATATTTCCGCAGCATACTTCCAATTTCATATTGTCAAGATATTAAAATTAAGCCCCTTGGCTTCTTCAAATGTATAAGAGACCAAGGGGCTGATGTTTATAAGTTACTATTACTGTGCGCTTTGAACCGACGTGGCACTTGCGTTCTTCTCGCTGTCGTCAAGTTGCAAGTCGCTTTTCACGCTGCGTGAACTTGTGCGGAAGAATACGGGTACGGTAGTTGTCTGACCAGCCTTCAACGTGAACATCACGCTGTGGGTGAGCACGTCGCCACCTTTGAGTCGTGTGCCAGTGGTGAGCAGGTAGTCGCCAGCCGGAAGGTTGAGGCCGTTGCGGAACTTCTCTGTCACGGTTGGGTCATCGTCTGCATAATCAAGTGACGTTGGACGGCCGTCAATCATCTTTGAGATGGTGTAGCCATGATAGTACATTACATCGGCTGGCACGTCGAGCTTGAGTGTGCCTTGGGCTTGCTGAGTGTCGGCTGCATGGTCAGAGCTGAGTTGAATCCAAGAGTTGCCATCGGCAACCATTGCCTTGCCCAATGGGTCGAGCTTGGCTTTCATGCCAAGGGCGCGAGCGCCAGCCACGGTGAAGAGCTCGCGGCTGCGGTCATCACACTTGCGGTTGTTGTAAACGCCAACGACAGACACGAAGAGTTCTTTCGGGTTGTTGGAGTTGTCTACCTTGATGTTTTTCTCTACCCAGGCAATCCACTCTTTTGCCGTCATCTTAGGCAGGTGTTTCTGCAAGAACGCCACATAAGGGCGGAGATGCTCCGTGGAGACACGAATGCCTCCGCTTTGCAAAGCGTCGTTGCTGAGTAGGCAAGCGTCGTGAAGCACGTCAATGCTCACGTCGCGGAGATCTTTCTCGCTAAGGCCCTTAATCACGAGGTCGGTCTTTGGATTCTTCTCCTTTAAGAATTTATCCATAACCTTCCAGTTGCTGCGCGCCTTCTTCAAAATGTCGTTGTCGCCTTGATAGAACGTCTTTTTCTGGTAAGCGGTGCGAATCTTGTCTTCCGCTGCCAAGCGTCTGCCGTTGGCGCTTACCGTGTCGACTATGCTGCGATCTGGCTCTTCGAGCACGGTCGTGGGAACGTGCAAGTCGTATTCGTCAACCCATGAGCTTCCCATCTTGTGGCAAGGGGTTATGGAGATTTCGGTGGAGTAGGCGTCTGCTTTCTTCACGCCATACTTGTCTTTCGTGCTGACCCACACCTGCAGGTCGCCATAGCCTGTCTTGAAAGTGGCATAACCGTTGGCATCGCTCTTGGTGGTGCACAGTGGATAGAACTCCGAGTAGTTGTAGATGCGGAAGTCGACCGTGGCGCCTTGTATGGCCTTACCCTCTTCATCCACCACTTTCACCTTCAAGGTCTTTGTCGGCGCATAAGTGTCGGTCGTGGCTATCTCGTTGCCCTCATAGTCGTAAGCGCGGATGAGCATGGCGCGACTTGCCGCCCAATTGAACCAGCCCTTGTCAAGGGTCGCCTCTGGCTCGCAAGCACCCATGAAGCGCCAACGGCCATCTACCCATACCTCAACCCATGCGTGGTTGTCGTCGGTGTGAGCCCAACGCGGGCAATAAACCTGACGGGCTGGTATGCCGACGGAGCGTAGGGCGGCAACGGCGAACGTGCTCTCTTCTCCGCAACGGCCAATGCTATTGCGCATCGTGGCAAGCGGTGAAGACGTGCGGCCGTCGCTCGGACGGTAGCTCACCTTCTCGTGGCACCAGTGGTTCACTTCCAAGGCTGCTTGCTCCATGGTGAGACCTTTGAGGCGAGGAGCCAATTCCTTGTAGATTACCTCGCGCGAATTGTCCAATGCCTCATTGTTAACGCGGACGGGAAGGACAAAGTTCTCAAACTCCCATTTGGGCACTTTCTTTCCCCACGGCATGTCGGCTTTTGCCTTCAATGCCATGCGAGCCTGCTTCTGCCAGTAGGCTTTTGGATAGTCTATGCGGTCAGGAGTGGACATACTCTTGTAAAGGAAGGAGAGACACTCTGCCTCGGTCTGTGCCAAGGTCGTCGCGCTCATTGCCAACAATAGGTAGGCGGCTATTAATAATCGTTTCATGTAAATTGTGTGAGTTGTTTTTCCAAAGTTACAACGATATTGCCGAACTTCCAAATTTTTCCGATGTTTTCTTGAAATAAAACTGCCATTGACCAAACGTTTTAATCTTATACTTTGTATCTTTGCAATTGTTGCCCTTTACGGCATCATAATCAGAAAAGACATGAAACAGTTGCATTTGTCTCTTACAGAAGAAAGCCCTGTCTTTCAACGTGCTTTAGCTCGTTCAAGAACAGGGGCAAGAGGGCATATCGGCACTCATTTGGACTGCTACACGAAAGTGCCCTCGTCATCACATTATGAAATGGACGCGTTGATTCTTGATTGTACGAATGGCATGCCGACAAAAGAACGGTGCCGTTTGCTTCCAAGTTTGAAAGACAAAGTCCTTGTGTTATATACCGGCAACATGGAGCAACATGAATATGCTTCGGACGCGTATCACTCCACAAAAATATTTATAGATGACGATGCCTTAAAAGAACTCTTGACGCATCACCCTTCATTCATCTTGCTCGATTCCCACGGCCTGGGCGAATCTGGAAAGATTCATACAGGCATGGATGTCTTATGCGAGCAATCGGGCTGTCATGTCATTGAGAACGCGAATCTATTACCTTTAAAAGGCAGAACATCCGCAAGGCTCACGATAGATATTGACGTGGAAAACAAATCTACTGGTAAGCCTTGCAGAGTGTTTGCGGAATAAGGCAAGCGAAAAGGTTTGGTTACGCAAACGAATATCTGAGCCACACCGTGTCGCCCATGCGCTCAATGGAGTTTAGCTTCAAAAGCGTTGCCGGGCGTTTAGGGTTGTTGATGCCGTCGAACACTGATGCCATGCCCTCGCGTCCATCAATGCCAGGGCCTATCATCACGCTTACCTCATCGAGCAAACCAGCCGCAAGGAAGGCGCCGTTGATGTGTCCACCGCCGACCACCGCCATGCGCTGTACGCCAAACTCAGAGTTGAGAATGTCGACAGCCTTGGCAAGGTCGATACGCTCCGCTCCGACGGCAATCCATGATATGCCCTGAGCTGTCAGTGTGTCGAGGTATTCCTTGGCGCAAGCCTCGGAAGTGACGACAAGTAGCGGCTTGCCGTCGTGCACGTTTGACGGCCATTTCAGTTTACCCATGGTGTCGATTGCCACGGCATAGCCCTCTTCCTGCGAAGCCTTGTGGAAACATATTTTACCGATAGGTGTGCTGTCCTTTGCCTTGAACGGCTCAGGGTCGGCAAAATGAATTTGCATCGTAACGCGTCCCTCAAGTGTCGTGGGACAGTGTAGCTGGTCGAGTGCGTCATAATAGGCGTTAGATGGCTCTATCTGTTCGGTCATGGCGCAGTCTATGCGACCGTCCACCGATTCCATCATGTGACTGATAATAAATGGTTTCATTGTATTTCTTGTTTTTTAGTGTAATTTATCCGCACGCCCTGTGCTAAGCTTATTCGGCAGGCTTCACAAGACTGCGCCACTCCATGAACTGTTTTGCCACCTCGCCGTCGTGATGGTCGAAGAAGAGGCTGTGCTTGGTATCGAGCGAGGCGATGGCCTTAAGGTCATCCTGGTCGAGCTCAAAGTCGAAGAGTTGCAGGTTTTCTTCCATGCGCTCCTTGTGTGTGGTCTTGGGGATGATTATCACGCCGCTCTGCAACAACCAGCGCAGGGCCACCTGTGCCGCTGTCTTGCCGTGCTTCTCGCCAATGCGCATGAGCACGGGGTTGGTGAACAGATTGTTCCTGCCCTCTGCCAGCGGAGCCCATGCCATGATGTGCGTGCCGAACTCGTCCATGAACTTGCGTGCCTCGTGCTGCTGGTTGAACACGTGCGTCTCCACCTGATTCACCATCGGCGGTATCTCCACGTTAGACGCGAGGTCGATAAGATGGTCGGGGTAGAAATTGCTTACGCCAATGGCGCGCAGCTTGCCCGCTTTGTAGGCCTTCTCCAAGTCGCGGTAGGCGCCATAGCGATCGCAGAACGGCTGGTGTAGAAGCATCAGGTCGATGTGGTCGGTCTGAAGCTTGCGCAGACTCTCGTCGATGCTCTTCATCGTCTTTCCGTCGCCATAGTTTGAAATCCACACCTTTGAGACGATGAACAGGTCGTCGCGGCTCACTCCGCTCTTCTTCCAAGCACGGCCAACGGCCTCCTCGTTGTGGTAGGCCTGTGCAGTGTCAATCATGCGGTAGCCCACGCTGATGGCATCCATAACGCAACGCTCACACTCCTCCGGCGTAACCTGATAAACGCCATAACCCATCTGCGGCATCTCAACGCCGCCAGTCAACTTGATCTTGTCCATAATTATATTGCTTTATAGGTTATCTTTGTCTTGCAAAATTAGCAATATTACATAGAACGGACATTAACAAAATTACAGATTGAATTACCACTATTTCGTTTTTGGTGCTTAGCGGCTTTTTTGCAAATGAACAATAGGATAAGGCTTGCCGTCAGTGTCTACAGCATCCCTGCCAACAACTCTATAGCCACGTCTCAGATAAAAGGAGTAAGCCTCCTTATTGTCCTCATTCACGTCTATTCTATGGATGTGCTTGTCATGAAAAGCAAAGTTTAGTAAAGAAGTGCCGTATCCTTTCCCTTTTTCAGAAGGCAACACAAACAGCATTTCCACCGTATCATCACTCAATCCCATAAAAGCCACGATTCGTCTATCTCGAATGACGTATAGTTCTACCGCTTGCAAGTAAATGTCTCTCAAGCGAGAGCGATAGAACCTAATATCATCCTCCGTAAGAAAATGGTGCGAGCTTCTTACCGACTCCTCCCAAACTTTAACCAACTCCTCCTTTGTGGAGTCAGTCAATCGTATTATCTTTTCTATTGAGTCATTTTTCAACATAAGAAATGAGATAGAATACCGCCTGAAAGTCACGCTCGTTCTTGTTGCTCAACCGATTGAGTAACCCTGGGGCGTAGAGGCAAAGAGCGACTTTCCGAATCGTCTTGGACGACTCAGAAAGACATACCTCATTTTTTTCTGTCTGAAATCTACTATATATTTCGTCTTATCCACGTATAGGTAATTTTCCTCACGAATCGTTTGGAAAGTTTGCACTCCTACAGGATAAAAGTTTACCAGTTTTGCCATCGTCTCACATGACTTTATGTTTTTCACCGCTAAGTTACGAAGAAAATCCGAGATTATCAGACAAACAAAAATAAATCGAAGCCAATAGAAAAACAAAGTGCTGCAAGCCCTTAAAATCAGATGTTTTTGTATCTTTGCCGTGAACGCATATAGGCGACGGCGTACACTTCCGCCTTAATTATTCATTCTGTTTATGCTATGGCATACTTCTTTCTTACGCTTGCCATCGTGCTTGAGACAGCAGGTACGGTGTGCATGACATACATTTGGGCATTACGTATGCGGTATGGGCAGGATTGGGAATCGTACTGGGAAACGTTGTTTCCGTGTTTTTCTTTAA
>DAINOS010000026.1:0-19281 GCA_036743855.1 Prevotella sp.
ATTGATGATGGAGACAATAGTCAAGACGACAACGAAGAAGCTCCTGAGAATGAGCTTTTGAAAACGCATAGCGTTTGGGACAACTAAAGCCAATCTTCAATAGGCGTAAAATACCATGGCCAAGCGTATTCGTCCCATGGCAAGCACAACTTCGTGGCACCACTGCCACGAAGTT
Organism: Prevotella sp.; assembly: GCA_036743855.1. Lineage (GTDB taxonomy): Bacteria > Bacteroidota > Bacteroidia > Bacteroidales > Bacteroidaceae > Prevotella. Next base: position 176 of record DAINOS010000026.1, read on the forward strand.
TTTTTCTTTTATGGATAATTGAAACTCAAATACAACATGATTATCCAGCAGACTCAGGTGAACATCTCCTGTGACAAGCGCAAGTTGTAGCGTATTTTTAGGAAACATGCCACCATACATCCGTTCCCGATAGCTGTCACCTATCGGAATATCTTTCTCATTGTCGAGAATCACGCGGCTCTTGTTCACCTCCGCTATGTGGTGGAGACTGATGATGTACGACTTATGAATGCGCATGAAGTCTTGCGAAGGCAAGCGCTCCTCCATCTTCTTCATGCTCAGCAGCACAACGATGGGCTTGTCTTGTCCGGCGAGATGGATTCGCAAGTATTCTGCCATTCCCTCCACATAGATGATGTCGTTGATCCGTGCTTGAAGGCGTTCTCCACGAAGGTGGTGAAGAGAAGTGAAGGTACTTGAATGTCGGGAATGGATGTTGTTGAGCGTGTTCATGAAGGTTTCGGTTTTCCATTGACACATCAATTTATGTTTCCCAGGCGTTATATTCTTGTCAAAAATACGTAACTTTGCATTACAAGACAAAACCTTACCAGTGAACACTGGAACATCAAAAACATTATGTGAAATGAACAGCAGTTACACGGCATTCCTAAAAGAAATACACAGTTTCATACCAAAAAACAGAGTATATACCGATGAGCTCAGGCGGCTTGCGTGGGGCACAGACGCGAGTTTCTACCGTCTCGTGCCGCAAATCGTGATACGCTCCGACTCGGAGACGGAAATCTCAAAGATACTCAAGGCGGCGCAATTCCACCGGTTGCCCGTCACCTTTCGCGCCGCGGGCACGAGCCTGTCGGGACAGTCGATAAGCGACTCCATCCTCGTGGTGGCTGGCAAGCACTGGGAAAAGTATGAGATATTGAACGAGGGCAAGACCATACGCCTGCAACCAGGACTGATAGGTCAGCGCGTCAACGACTTGCTGAAGCCCTACGGTCGCAAGCTCGGCCCCGACCCCGCCTCGGTGAAGAGCGCCATGGTGGGCGGCATAGTGATGAACAACGCCTCGGGCATGAACTGTGGCACGCACGCCAACAGCGACAAAATGATGAAATCGGTGAGGATAATCCTCGCCGACGGCACCGTGCTCGACACGGGCAGCGAGAAGAGCCGTGAAGAGTTCATGAAGACCAAGCCCGACTTCCTGCGACGTATCGAGGAGCTCCGCGACAAGGTGCGCGCCAACAAGAAACTGTGCGAACGCATAAACTACAAGTACGCCATCAAGAACGTCACTGGTCTCAATATCCTGCCTTTCGTGCGCTTCGACGACCCGTTCGACATAATAGCCCACCTCATGGTGGGCTCGGAAGGCACGTTGGCTTTCCTTGCCGAAGTGACGATGAACACCGAATACGACTATCCGTTCAAAGCCAGCGCCATGCTCTATTTCAAGGAGATAAAAGAGGCGTGCAAGGCAGTGGTGGCGATGAAAAAACTGGTCGACAAGGATGGGCAATGGATAGTGAAAAGCGCCGAACTGCTCGACAAGAAGTCGCTTGCCTCGGTAAACGACACCACAGGCGAGGGCCTGACCGCCATACTGACCGAGACGAAAGCCTCGACAGCCGAGGAGCTGCGCGCCAACATCGCCAAGATAGAGGAGTGTCTCAAGGCGTTCAGCACATACGTGCCAGTGAAGTTCACCGACAAGCCGGAAGAATATTCCAAGTTCTGGGCGATGCGCTCAGGGGTGTTCCCCGCCGTGGGCGGCACGCGCAAGCTCGGCACCACCTGCCTCATAGAAGACGTGGCATTCCACATCGAAGACCTGCCCAACGCCACCGCCGACCTGCAAGAACTGATAGCCCGCCACGGCTACGATGACGCTTGCATCTACGGGCATACGCTGGAGGGAAACTATCACTTCATCCTCAATCAGTCGTTCGACTCCGATGAGGAGGTGCACCGCTACGAGAGTTTGATGAACGACGTGAAGACCTTGGTGGTGGACAAATACGACGGCTCGCTGAAAGCGGAGCATGGCACGGGCAGAAACATGGCCCCCTTCGTGCGCTACGAGTGGGGCGATGACGCCTATGCCGTGATGAAGGCCGTGAAAGACTTCTTCGACCCCAACGGACTGCTCAACCCAGGCGTGATATTCAACGATGACCCCAAGTGCCACCTCAAGCACTTCAAGCCCCTGCCAATGACCAACCCCCTTGTGGACCGCTGCATAGAATGCGGATTCTGCGAGGTCAACTGCCTGACGTGCGGTTTCGCCTTGTCGAGCCGGCAACGCATCGTGATACAGAGGGAGATAAGCCGGTTGAGGCACACGGGCGAGAACCCGCGAAGGCTGAGACAACTGGAAAAAGAATACAAATACTGGGGCAACGCCACGTGCGCTGGCGATGGCATGTGCTCCATGTCGTGCCCGATGCACATCAATATGGGCGAGCTGACCCACGTGTTGCGACAAAAGGAGTTGCCAAAGGGCAGCATGGGATATAAAGCCGGCGATTTCGCAGCCAAGCATCTCGCGGGCGTAAAAGGCGCGTTGCGCCCAGTGCTCACGCTGGCCGACACCGCCCACGCCGTGCTCGGCACCAAAGCGATGGGCGTGATAACCAAGGAGATGCACACCGTGCTCAAAGTGCCACAATGGACACCAGCCATGCCCAAGGCGTATCACGTGGACAGACGCCTTGAGGCGAGCCAACCTAAGCACGAGGACAAGGTGGTGTATTTCCCAAGTTGCATCAACCAGGCCATGGGGCTGCCGCGCAAGACACCCGAGAAGATGGCACTGGTCAACAAGATGGTGTCGCTGCTCAACAAGGCCGGCTACGAGATAATCTTCCCGAAGGGAATGGAGCACATGTGCTGTGGCACCATCTGGGAGAGCAAGGGCATGATGGACATTGCCGACCGCAAGACGAAGGAACTGGAGACCGCCCTTTGGGAAGCGAGCGAACACGGCAAGTACCCCGTGCTGTGCGACCAAAGCCCGTGCCTGCATCGTATGCGTGAGACAATAAAAAAGCTCCACCTCTACGAGCCCGCCGAATTCATTTATACCTTCTTGCGCGACCGACTGGCCTTCACGCCAATAGACGACACCGTGGCGGTGCACGCGACTTGCTCGATGCGAAGGATGGGCACCGCCCACTTCATCGTTGACCTTGCCAAGTTGTGCGCCAAGAATGTCGTCGTGCCCGAGGGCATAGGCTGCTGCGGATTCGCCGGTGACCGCGGTTTCCTCCATCCCGAGGTCAACGCCTACGCGCTCCGCAATCTCGCGCCGCAACTGAAAGCGAAAGGCGTGAGCATGGGATACAGCAACAGCCGCACGTGCGAGATTGGCCTCACCACCAATTCGGGCATACCTTATCAATCCATAGTGTATCTCGTGGACCAGTGCACCACGGCGAAAAGTGATTGATGCAAAAATGAGAATACATCAAAGCTTAAACGTTTAAAACAGACAGTTATATTCCTTAGTGTAAAGGCGTTGTTTTATCATTTTGATAAGGCAACGCCTTTACGCTTGAATCGCGCTGCCTTTACGCTTGAATCGCGCTGCCTTTACGCTTGAATCGCGTCGCCTTTACACCGTAAGGCCGATGGCGTTTCGGCAATGGCGTTTTGAGCAGCGAAGTCATGAATTCTTCCCTATATATAATAATGTGAAATGAAAGAAATGAAGATTTTTTGAAAAAAAAGTGTCCAAAAGTTTGCAGGTTAAGAAAAAAGCAGTACCTTTGCACTCGCATTCAGGGGAATGCTTCTCACAAAAGAGAATATGCGGCAATAGCTCAGTTGGTAGAGCGCGACCTTGCCAAGGTCGAGGTCGCGGGTCCGAGTCCCGTTTGCCGCTCATCTTTTTGAACAATCCAATGTTTTTGGAAAGATTTTAGCCCAGGTGGCGGAATTGGTAGACGCGCACGTTTCAGGTGCGTGTGTTTCACGACGTGCAGGTTCGAGTCCTGTTCTGGGCACCAAGTATCGAAAACATACATTTGGAGGGGTGGCGGAATTGGTAGACGCGCTACTTTGAGGGGGTAGTGACAATTATGTCGTGGGAGTTCGAGTCTCCTCCTCTTCACTTGTTAATTGTTTTATATTTAATTTGTTTGCGGCAATAGCTCAGTTGGTAGAGCGCGACCTTGCCAAGGTCGAGGTCGCGGGTCCGAGTCCCGTTTGCCGCTCATCTTTTATTTCTGTAGCCTTCAAGCAGAAAATCGAAGTCTATTTCAATGAATTTATATCTTAGGTATTTTGATAACGAGACTCTTGTATATAATGTAGAAGAGGCCATTGCTTTTTTGCGCTCATTAGGCGAGATTACAGTAACACGTAACATGGAAAATGACATTCGCGATTATGTAGCGAGCAACGTCATGTTCCCTAAACGCTATAAAGTGCGCGCCCATGTTTATTTCATTATAATAAAGACCACGGCAGCCACGATGCGCGACTTCAAGGAGAAGAGAGCCACGAAGCAGGCGCAAGTAAACAACCCGACAAACAGCGACAACCCCATAGCAAGGCTCAACTTTCACAGGGAAGGCTGGTACGAGGGCGAGATCGACTTCAAGCGTGTGGTGCTGATGCCTTCGACAGGCAAGCACGAATACCGCGACACGCGATTCGTGGCGCAATGCAAGGCCGTGTCGGGCGCTGATTGCTACAACCGCATCGTGGACTATCTGCGCACGCGAGTGGACAATCGAAGCCAGTTCCCATCGGCTAAGGGTAAGAAGTTCCACTTCAAGTACTTGGGTATGTGGAAGGAGACGGCAAGGGCTTGAGCCATGAATAAGGTCATGCTCATCGGAAACGTCGGCAAAGAACCCGACGTGCATTATTACGACGCCGACCAAGCCGTGGCGAAAGTGACGCTTGCCACAACCGAGCGTGGCTACACCACCAAGGACGGCACAAAGATACCAGACCATACCGACTGGCACAACCTCCTTTTCTATCGACAGCTCGCCAAGATAGTGGAACAATATGTCCACAAGGGCGACAAGCTCTACGTGGAGGGTAGGCTCCGCTACAACACTTATGACGACAAGCTCGGCAAACGGCACTACGTGACCGAGATAATGGTAGACAACATGGAGCTCCTTTCTCCAAGACCAAACAAAGCTTAATAAAACATTGGATTCGTTTCTTATAAGTCAAATCAGCGACTTGGTGGTGTTTAACCCCATCACGCCACAAGTGGCGATAGCCATAGCCTTGACAATAGTGTTGTTGCTGTTGTCGGGCTTCGCAAGCGGTTCCGAGATAGCCTTTTTTAGTTTGTCGCCTTCGGATTTGAACGAACTGGACCCAGAGAGAAACTCACGCGACGATGGAATAAGCAAGTTGCGTGAAGACTCCGAGCGCACGCTTGCCACAATCCTCATAACCAACAACTTGGTGAACGTAACCATAATAATGTTGTGCAACTTCATCTTTGGCTCTCTCGTGGATTTCAAGGTGAAGTGGCTCGATTTCCTGGTCATCACCGTATTTCTCACCTTCCTCTTGCTTCTCTTCGGAGAGATAATGCCGAAGGTTTACAGCCGCTCGGCACCGCTGAAATTCTGCCGTAAGGCAGTGAATGGCATACTCCTGCTCAGAAAGCTCTTCTGGCCAATGGAGACGATACTCATAAAGAGCGGGGTGATAGCAGAGAAAGCCGTGCCGAAAGAGAAAAGGCAGCTGAGCGTAGACGACTTGGAACAAGCTCTCGAATTGACCAACAAGGATGACATCAAGGACGAGCAGAGCATGCTCAAGGGAATAATCCGCTTTGGCGATGAGACCGCGAAAGAAATAATGACACCCCGACAGGACATTGGCGACATAGACATTCGCTCGACGTTCCCAGAGGTGCTCAAGTTTATCGTGGACAACAATTACAGTCGCATACCAATATACCAGGACAATGAAGACAACATCCGTGGCATATTGTATATCAAGGACTTGTTGCCTTACCTTGGCAAACCCGACAACTTCCGCTGGCAGAGCCTCATGAGGGCAGCCTACTTCGTGCCAGAGACTAAGAAGATTGACGACCTGCTGCATGAGTTTCAAGAAAACAAGATTCATATTGCCATTGTCGTCGACGAGTTCGGAGGCACGAGCGGACTCGTGACGCTGGAAGACATACTTGAGGAAATCGTCGGAGAGATAAACGATGAGTACGACGAGGAGGAGAAAAACTATACCCGTCTCAACAGCAATACCTACATATTCGAGGGCAAGACCCTCTTGAGTGATTTTTGCAAGGTGCTTGGCATTGATGACGACGAGTTTGACAGCGTTGTAGGCGATGCCGATTCCCTCGCGGGACTTTTGCTGGAGATAAAAGGCGACTTCCTCAGCCTGCACGAGAAAATCAGTTTCAAGAACTACACGTTTGAGGTGATGGCCGTGGAGGAAAGGCGCATCAGCAAGGTGAAAGTGGTGGTTAACAACAAGGCTGCGAACAATGCCACTGACAAGAAAACAGAAGATTGACGATGATTCGTGGCTTGCGATATGGAAGATGGACGAGGCTTTGGACAGCCTTCCACGCCCAATGCAGGTAGACCTTCGTCAATACAAGGCACAAAGGCTAAGGGAAAAGCTCACCGAATATCTCTTGCTACGCGAATTGACCAAGCGCGATGACCTCGTAATCGCCCACGATGATGATGGCGCGCCAATAGTGGATGGCTACAACGTCAGCATAAGCCATACAAAGGGTTGGGCGGCGATGATCTTGTCGAGAAGCCATCGTGGTGGAGTGGACATGGAATACATGTCGGACAGGGTAAATAAAATCGCCAATCGATTCATGAGAGATGACGAGCGGCAAGGCACTGTGGCGGGGAGACTCATAACTTGGTGCTCAAAGGAGGCGGCATATAAATATTACCATGAGCAACACTTAGGGTTTCACGAGATGCGACTGCTGCCTTTCGCGCCCAAGGACAAGGATGTGGTTTGCCTGGAAAACTTAAGGCAGGGAGAAGTCATAAGCGTTGGTTATGAGGTAAACGATGATTTCGTGCTCGCTTTTGTCATGGGTTAAGATATTACACACAAATACTACTTTTTTACACATTCTTAATAAAATGTGCATATAAGCAAGGATATTTAGATAAGATTTTGCATTTTTTTATCTTATCGTTTGGCTGATTCCATATTTTTCTTTACTTTTGCAATGGATAATGGCATCATGCCAAAATTACCATACAATATTTTATCAGACATTGCTAAAGAAAATATACTACATATTATTATTGTGCGTCTTATGCTCCTCGTGTGAGTTTAAGCTCAAGTCGAACGATGATGACGATGATCCTTCCAACATGAAAGTGGAGCGTTATGACCGTTTGGAGAGTCGCTATGTTGTCACTGGCGACTTCTCGGCTTTGCAGCAGATGAACACGGAGTATCCAATAGAGACGCGCACCCTCGTGGAGAAGATTTTGCGCATTGGCGATGTCAGCGACCACGACATAAGCGAGCGATTCTTGCGGTTCTACCAGGACTCTACCTTGCAATCGCTGGTGAGCGACGTGGAATTGGAATACGCCAACATGGACGACATTAGCCAAGGATTGCAAAGCGCTTTCACCAACTTGAAGAAGTGGATTCCGGACTTGCCGTTGCCGCACGTTTACACACAGATTGGCGCGCTTGACCAAAGCATAGTGGTCGGCAAACGGTCAATAGGTATCTCGCTCGACAAATACATGGGGGCGAAATATCCAATCTACGAGAAGTTGGGATACAGCAATGAGCAACTGGAATCTATGAACAGGTCGTTCATAGTGCCCGACTGCACGCTTTTTTACCTTCTAAGCCTTTATCCAATGAAAAATTTCGACTCAAGGTCTCAACTTGAAAAAGACCTCCATATGGGTAAGCTGATGTGGGTGTCAAACAAGGCCTTGGGCTCGGAGGTTTTCAGAACCGACTATGTGCACACCGTGAGCCGCTACATGAGGAAACACGGCAACGTGACCATAAAACAGCTTTTGGAGAGCGACGAGTACAAGGACATGAAATAAGTCGTTTTATTTCTCAAAGTGCTGGTAGTCCTTGACCGATTTCCAAGAACCGCCCCACTTGAATCCATGACTTGTGAACAATTTCCACACAAGATCACCTTTTTCTATCTTATAAGGAAACGAGCCTCCGCGGTTGACATACTTTGTAGCCACCGAAGGCTGTACAACCGTCTTGCCTGAACGCAAACGCCTTACGCAAGGGTTGTAGAGGGTGTTGATGTCAACGGCCATTCCCCTGGCATGAGCCGAGAGCTTCTTGCTGCCTCGCACGGCACGGTAACAAAAGCTGCTGGAATTGTTTGCGCGCATCGACTCTTCGTCGTTGGCCCCGTAGTCATCGACGAGGCGGACTTTGGCTATGGGGTAGCGATGCTCGTAGAGCTCCTTGAATATTTCCAGTACCTCATTGGCTATCGCCTTGTTGCAAACCATCTCGCCTTGCCTGACATGACCATCAAGGTCGACATGCAGCAACCTCAAATAGCGCAAGTCCTGCCTGCGCACTGGACAACCCTTGGGATAACTCTTGCCTTGCATCCTGGCGAAAACATGATCAGGAATCATCGACACCGTGAAATTAGGGTGATTCTTTTGTGCTAATGTCATCTGCGACAAAAGCAGGAAAAGCATAGCCAGCACTGGCATACGCAAATGAAAACGCTTAAGCATGAGAACTAAACTTGAATCGTGATAAAAAATAAAAGAGCCAAGCAAGAATCTTGCTCAGCTCTTTCGTGTTGGGGTACTCGGACTCGAACCAAGAATGACAGGACCAGAATCTGTAGTGTTACCATTACACCATACCCCAATGTCTTTGCAACCTCATTTCTGAATTGCGAGTGCAAAGGTACAGACTTTTTAGATACCGTCCAAACTTTTCGCCAACTTTTTTCAAAAAAAATATTCAATAAGTGATAATCCGCCATAATGTCATGCCATATCCACTAAATTCAAAAATAAGATTAATAAATTTTGTTGTTCGTGTGATTAGCATTAACTTTGTGATGAATATGCTGTTAACACACTGATATTAAATTAATGAAAGCAACAACGACAGAACAACTGCTAAAGATTATCGTCGACGCCATACAGGATAAGAAAGGCGAAGACATCCGCGTCGTCGACCTACGACATATCGACGGAGCCATCGCCAACTATTTTGTTATCTGCCAAGGAGGCTCGCCAGCGCAGGTGGAAGCCATTGCCCAATCGGTAGGCGACAAGTGCCGTGAGAAAGCGGGCGAAAAGCCGGTTGGCGTAAATGGTCTCGGAACCGACCAGTGGGTCGCGATAGACTTCGTGGACATAATCGTGCATATTTTCCTGCCAGAGCCAAGGGCGTTTTATGACCTTGAGCATCTCTGGGAAGACGCGAGCATCTCCATCGTCAAGGACAAGACCGGCGATGACGAGAGATAACACAACAGAAAGAACAATACAAAAACATGAATAACAGGCAAATCAACCCCAACGACCAGCAACCAAAGATGCCGCGGTTCAACATGAACTGGCTATACATCATCGTCGCGGTCGTTCTCGCCATCATGCTCTTCTCGGGAGGTGGCGGATCAATAGTCAGCGGCAGCTCAAGCCAAGAGGCTACCTATAGCGACTTCAAGGCTTACGTGGACAAAGGCTACGCTCAACGCGTGGTGATAAACAAGAGCGAAAACACGCTGAAGATGTATGTCAAGCCACAATACATCCGTACCGTGTTCAACATGACCGCCCAACAGGTGGGCGCGAATCCATACGTCAGCGTGCAATTCGGCTCTGTGGATGAACTGGAAAAATTCCTTGGATACGAGCAACAAAAGCACAGGCTCGCCGGCTATAGCTACGACAACGAGCGCGGCACCGACATTTGGAGCTTGCTCATAAACCTCGGACCGCTGATTTTCTTCTTCTTCCTCTTCTGGATGTTCAGCCGTGGCATGGGCGGAGGCGCCGGCATGGGCGGAGGCGCCGGAATCTTCAGCGTAGGCAAGAGCAAGGCGAAGCTCTATGAGAAAGGAAACGAGATGGGCATAACCTTCAAGGACGTGGCTGGACAAGAAGGCGCGAAGCAGGAAGTGCAAGAGATCGTGGACTTCCTCAAAGATCCAAAGAAATATACCGACCTTGGCGGAAAGATACCTAAGGGAGCCTTGCTCATTGGCCCTCCGGGAACAGGTAAGACCCTGCTTGCCAAGGCCGTGGCAGGAGAGGCTGGCGTGCCTTTCTTCTCGATGTCGGGTTCCGACTTCGTGGAGATGTTCGTCGGTGTGGGCGCAAGTCGTGTCCGCGATGTATTTGCCCAGGCCAAGCAGAAGTCGCCGTGCATAATCTTCATCGACGAGATTGATGCCGTGGGTCGCGCAAGGTCAAAGAACCCGTCGATGGGAGGCAACGACGAGCGAGAGAACACCCTCAACGCCCTGCTCACCGAGATGGACGGATTCGGGACAAACTCTGGTGTCATCGTGCTTGCCGCCACCAACAGGGCCGACATGCTCGACAAGGCATTGCTGCGCGCTGGCCGTTTCGACAGGCAGATACACGTTGACTTGCCCGATCTCGCCGAGAGAAAGGCCATCTTCCTCGTGCACCTCAAACCGTTGAAACTCGGCAACGACATCGACGTGGACTATCTCGCGCGCCAAACTCCAGGATTCTCCGGAGCCGACATTGCCAATGTTTGCAACGAGGCAGCGCTTATAGCCGCAAGGCATAACAAGCACGCCGTGGAGAAACAAGACTTCCTCGACGCCGTGGATCGTATCGTTGGCGGACTGGAGAAGAAGACCAAGGTGATGACAGCCGAGGAGAAACGCTCCATAGCCGTTCACGAGGCTGGACATGCCACGATAAGCTGGTTCTGCAAATATGCCAATCCTTTGGTCAAAGTCACGATAGTGCCACGAGGACAAGCTCTCGGAGCGGCATGGTATATTCCTGAGGAAAGGGTCATCACCACGAAGGAAGAGGAACTCGACCAGATTTGCTCCCTTCTTGGCGGTCGCGCCGCCGAAGAGCTCTTCGTGGGAGCCATATCAACCGGTGCCATGAATGACCTTGAGCGTTCCACCAAGGCCGCGTTTGGCATGGTGGCATACACTGGCATGAGCGACAAGCTGCCAAACATCTGCTATTATAATAATGACGAATACTCGTTCCAGCGTCCTTACAGTGAGACGACCGCGAAGATTATCGACGATGAGGTGTTGAAGATAGTCAACGACCAATATAAGCGCGCCAAGCAGATTCTCACTGAGCACAAGGACGGTCACGCCGCGCTCGCGCAGCTCCTCTACGATAAGGAGGTCATTTACCGTGAAGACGTGGAGAAAATCTTGGGCAAGCGTCCATGGACGAGCCGCTCAGAGGAGCTGATGAAGGAAAACGATCGCATCGAGGCTGAGAAAAAAGCCAAAGAAGACGCTGAGGCTCCCAAGCTCGAAGACATGCCCGACGAGGTGAAACAGGCCCAAGCTGAGCACGACAAGGCGATAGCCGAGCAAAACAAGGACGACAACTCCGTAAAGGCCAATGAGGACAACAGCACAGAGAACAAAAAAGAATAAAAAGCCATGACAGACAAAAAAAAGAATCTTATCGTCAGATCCATCACTGGAGTGCTTTTCGTGGCGATTATGGTAGCTGGCTTTCTCAACAGCACGGCCATGCTTCTGCTCTTTGCCATCATCACCGGACTGACGCTATGGGAATACACAGGGTTGGTCAACGACCGCGTGGCCGATGTCAACGTCAACAGGTTCATCTCTACCGTGGGTGGAGTCTACTTCTTCATCGCCGTTGCCATGTGGAGCATTGGCGTGGTGAAAGGCTTCGCGGTGATGATGCCGTACGTTCTCACCATTATCTATTTGCTTATTAGCGAGTTGTATGCCAAGAATCGCAATGCCGTAACCAACATGGCGTATACCATGCTTGGGCAAATGTACATCGCTATGCCATTGGCGCTCATCAACGTTTTGGCTTTCAAGCGCGATGATTATGGCAACTTCTGCGGCTACGACATGCTGCTCCCGTTGTCTGTTTTCATCCTGCTTTGGGCAAACGATTCGGGTGCATATTGCTTCGGCTCCATGTTTGGCAAGCACAAGCTCTTCCCACGCATTTCCCCGGGAAAGACTTGGGAAGGCAGCATTGGCGGTGGCATATTCGCGGTGATCATAGCAGGCGTAATCGGTTACTTGGCCAACTCTGGCAGCGAGGCTCACGTGCTCAACGTGGCGCAGTGGCTCGGGCTCGGAGCCGTGGTTGTGGTTTTCGGCACTTGGGGCGACCTCGTGGAAAGTCTGTTCAAGCGCACGATAGGCGTGAAAGACAGTGGCAAGATATTGCCTGGTCACGGAGGCATGATGGACAGGTTCGACTCAAGCCTTTTGGCCATACCGGCCGCGGTGCTTTATCTCTACTCCATCACTCTTTTCATGCAATAAGCTGGCAATCTTTTAGAACCTGTTTTTAAGGAAAGAAACGCGAACTAAATATAAGCGCTGGCGTGAAAGATGCGCGAACGAAACACAATAATGTAACATTATTTTGTTTCGTTTGCGCCTAAATCATTACCTTTGCAGAATAAATAGAGAGAGCGAACACATGGAAAAGAAGAAACTGTTGTCAATAATGTCGGCCTTGGCAAGACACAAGTATCTTATCACGATTGTGATAGGATTCTTGTTTATTGGCTTCATCGATGAGAACAGTTTCATGCAACGTGTGAAATACGACATACAGATAAGCGGACTAAAAGAAGAAATCAAGAAATACAACGCCATCAACGACTCTGCCAACACTCAACTTGAGAAGCTCAGACGTAACCCCCGATACATTGAGAAGATTGCCCGAGAGCGCTATTTCATGAAAGCTGACGATGAGGACATCTTCGTGCTCAGTACGGACAAGGTAAATGATGACACTGAAAATCAATCACCAGAATGAAACAATTAAATAAATTCCAAAGTGCCATATTCCTCACGGGTGGTGCTTTGATGGTCGTTGGCGTGGCTTGCTGCGTGCTCACCATAGCGCCAACCGTGCTTTGCTGGGTCTATCTTTTGGGCGCGGTCTTGTTTGCGGTCATGCAAGTGTCACAAGTCTACGAGGGCAAGGAGATAGTGGTGCGCAGGCTGAAGCGCCTTCAAAACCTCAGCGACCTGTTGTTCGTGTTGGCAGGATTGCTCCTTGCCGACACGGTATACGCTGGCGTGAACCATGGCTTTTTCCAGCCATTGTTCAACAACCAAGAGGCTTACATCACGTATTTATACAACAAATGGGTGGTCTTGTTGCTTATCGCGGCAATTCTTGAAGTGTACACTGCTCACCGAATTGACCACGAACTATCGAAAAAAAATATAAAAGAGTAGTCGCTACCATTAAATTGCATAAAAATAATTTATATACTCGACAAGAGGTTGTATCTTTGCTTTAAGAAGAAAACAAAAACTTATGAATAAAGTTATATACACTATAATCAGTGTACTTGCCTTGACCTCATGTGCCAACAGTTTCCGCATCACTGGTTCAACAAGCGTGAGCATGCTCGACGGTCAGAAGTTGTACCTTAAAGTGATGAAGGATACGACGCTGAAAAACTTGGATTCGTGTGATGTCGTTCATGGGCAATTCCAGTTTGGAGGCACCACGGACTCCGTGAGGGTCGCCAACATAATCCTTGATGACAACAACAATATTCCCGTGGTGCTTGAGGGTGGTGATATTCAGGTGAAGATAGACAACTCGCAAGAAACCGTCACTGGCACGCCTCTCAACGACAAGCTCACGAAGTTCCGCCAGCAGTTCACACGACTAATGAATGAGAGCAATGACCTCGTGCACCAGCACGACCAGGCGATAATGAACGGCAGAAACATGGAAGCGGTCAACGCGCGTCTCGCCGCCAAGGACGCTGACATCAACAGACGCGTGGACAAGCTCGTCACCTCGTTTGTCTCCGACAACATGGACAACGTGCTGGGCCCTTACATCTTCATAAATGTTTGCATGAACCGCTACAACGTGCCAATGCTTGACGCATGGGTTGAGGACATCATGAGCAGGGCTACGACAAAGTTCAAGAACGACCCGCAAGTGAAAGAGTATTATGAGGCCGCGCAAGAGAACCAGAATATCATGAATGGCACTAAGATGCCAGAGCAAGCACCGCAACAGGCACCTCAAAACGCTCCGCAAGACGGGCAGACCCCTAACGAAATGGCTCAATAATCTTAACAAAGCACATAACACAAAAGCATATAAATTTTTCTCAACATGAGGACAATCATCGAAAATGGAACGATTGTCAATGAGGGTAAGTCTTTCAAAGGCTCCATCATAATAGACAACGACCATATCGAAGACGTGATTGCCGAAGACGAGACACCCCGAGGCATCTACGACCAACAGATAGATGCCTCGGGGTGTCTTGTTATGCCAGGAGTCATCGACGAGCACGTCCACTTCCGTGAGCCAGGTCTCACGGACAAGGCCGACATCGAAAGCGAGTCGAGAGCCGCGGCATGGGGAGGTGTCACCACGTTCTTCGACATGCCAAACACGAAGCCTGCCACGACAGCCATACCCGAATGGGAAGCCAAGATGACGCTTGGCGAGAAGAAAAGCCACGTCAACTACGCGTTTTTCTTCGGCGCGACCAACGGCAACGCCGACATCTATAAGTGTCTCGACACGACACGGTTGCCAGGCATAAAACTATTCATGGGTGCCTCCACTGGCAATATGCTCGTAGACAACAAGCAAGCTCTTGACGACATCTTCGGTCAATGCGCCACGCTCAATCTTCCGCTGATGACCCACTGTGAGGACACCGACATCATCAACCGCAACATGGCAAAGGCGAAAGCCGATTATGGCGACGACCCTGACATAAGTCTGCACCCCGTCATCCGTTCAGAGGAAGCGTGCTACGCCAGTTCCTCGCTCGCGGTTAAGCTGGCCCAGGCACATGGCACCCGCCTTCACATAGCCCATGTTTCCACGGCGAGAGAGCTCAGATTGCTGCCCAAAAACGTCAACGCGTTCCGCTCAGGTCAGATGCCAACCATCACGGGCGAAGCGGTCATCGCGCATTTGCTCTTCTCCGACAGCGATTACGCCACGCGCAAGGCTCTCATCAAATGCAACCCCGCTGTCAAGACCGCCAAAGACCGCGATGCCTTGCGCCTCGCCCTAAGTGGCGGGCTCATCTCTTGCGTAGGCACCGACCATGCCCCACATAAGTTTAGCGATAAGCAAGGTGGTTGCGCTCATGCGGCATCAGGTATGCCAATGGTGCAGTTCTCGCTGGTGTCAATGCTCAACCTCGTCGATGAGGGCGTTATAAGCGTTGAGCAAATGGTATGGCTTATGTGCCACAATCCGGCACGCTTGTTTTCCGTGAGCGATCGTGGCTTTATCCGCAAGGGTTACAAGGCCGACATCACCATAGTAAAACGAGTTGACCCTTGGACACTTACCGAGAACATGATTCAAAGCAAATGCGGCTGGAGCCCACTCACTGGCGACAAGTTCCATTGGCGTGTCGTGAGAACGATGTGCAACGGTCACACGGTCTTCGACAATGGGGAAATGGACGATTCCTATCGTGGCGAGGCCGTCCGCTTTCAGCGTTATAAGGCGAACCATGCGAATCGACTATGACATTGGCGACATAAGACCGTTTATCAACTGGGTGTATTTCGACTACACTTGGGGCATGAACGGCAAGGACAACGTGGAGCGCGACCGCCTCCACGCTGATGCCAATGCCATGCTCGACAAATGGCAAGGCAGTTACCGCACCCACGCCGTGTTCAGGATTGTCGATGCCAACAGCGATGGCGATGACATCATAGCCGATGGAATGCGCCTGCCAATGTTGCGTCAGCAGAAGCCCACAAGGCCCGGACAGCCTAATCTCTGCCTGGCCGACTTTCTAAGACCTGTCTCTCAGGGCGTTAAAGACAAGCTCGGACTGTTTGCTGCCACCGTGGATTATGACCTCACGTGTGGTTACGACAACGATGTTTATGGCAAGATGCTGTCGCAGGTGCTTGCCGACAGGCTTGCCGAAGGCACAGCCGAGCTGGTCCACCTCCAGGTGAGAAAGCATTATTGGGGTTACGCACCCGACGAGAGCCTGTCCATGGAAGAAATCCACGCCGAGAAATACCAAGGCATCAGGCCGGCGGTGGGATACCCGTCTATGCCAGACACGAGCATGAACTTCCTCATAGACAAGTTGATAAACATGGGAAGCATTGGCATACGGCTCACCGAGAGCGGCATGATGCAACCGCACGCATCCACGTCTGGCCTGATGTTCGCCCACCCCAAAGCCCGATATTTCGAGCTCGGGAAAATCGGCGAAGACCAACTCGCCGACTACGCCCACAGGCGGCAACTGCCCGTCAGCACCATAAGGCGTTTCCTCCAATCGTCGCTCTTGAAGCAATAACATCCATGATAGCAATATAAGCCCCATGATACTGAGATTTCTCGTCTTTTTCATCTTGATTATCTTGGTGCCTGACATTTACATCTGGCTCCACTATTACCGCACGCGCTATCTCCACAACCGTGTGGTGAGGGTGGTGTGGTGGCTTCCATGCCTTTGCATGATTGCTT
This sequence comes from Prevotella sp., assembly GCA_036743855.1. GTDB lineage: Bacteria > Bacteroidota > Bacteroidia > Bacteroidales > Bacteroidaceae > Prevotella. Next base: position 16,834 of record DAINOS010000026.1, read on the forward strand.
ACACCATCGCGCTGTGCACCATCCGCAACTTCGCTCCGACCGACCTCACATGGCTCAACACTTACCTCTGTCTCTTCGGCCTGTTCATCTTGCCGAAGGCCTTGTTTGCCATCATTTCCGGCCTTGGCTCAGCCGTGCGCGCCATCTTCCACACTCGCTACAACTACGGGCATCGCATAGGGCTCGTTGCCGGCGCAATCGGGGTCATGGCATATATCTACGGAATGGCTTTCGGCGTGGGACGGATAGTTGTCAGGCATGTCGATTTGACATTCCATGACCTTCCTGCGGAGTTCGACGGCTATCGTGTGTTGCACATATCCGACATCCACGCCGGCACTTTCAATGGTTGGCGCAAGAAAATACTCAGGGCGGAGATAGACAGCATCAGGGCGCAGAAACATATCGACATGGTTTGCTTCACCGGCGACATGGAGAACATGAGACCGCGCGAAGTGGAGACCATGATGCCCGAGCTCAAGCGGTTGCCATATATGTATTCGGTGCTGGGCAACCACGACTACGCGGAATATGTCAAGGCAACGCCAGAAGAAAAAGCCAAGAAGATAAACCATCTTGTAAACCTTGAGAACAAGCTCGGACGCGTGCTGCTCAACAGCAACATCCCAATAAGGCGCAAGCTGAGCAATGGCCAACTGTCAAAAGATTCCATCTGGCTCGCGGGAGCTGAGGATTACAGTTCCAAACCCGAATACGACCACTCTAATCTCCAGCAGACACTCCATGGCATACCATCGTCAGCGTTCGTGATATTGCTTCAGCACGACCCTACCGCGTGGGAGAAAGACATCCTGCCACACTCCACAGTGCAGCTCACGCTGTCTGGACACACCCACGGCGGGCAGATGCAGCTGTTTGGCTTCCGGCCAACGATGATGACTATCAAGGAAGACCGTGGACTCTATGAAAAGGATGGACGCTACATCTATGTCAACGCCGGACTGGGCGGCCTTGTTCCCTTTAGGTTCAATATGCCTTGCGAGATTACGGTGATTACACTTCACAAATAAACAAAAAAGCAGAATCAACACAACAGCACCCATGAAATATCTTTATCGCGCTTACCAAATTTGCATCGTCATACCAATATTCTTAATCAGCACCATCATCATGGGCATATTCACGGTGGTGGGTTGCAAGATAGGCAACGGCAATTTTTGGGGTTATTGGCCCGGTCATCATTGGGCATGGCTTGCCGTGAAGCTGCTCTTGTTGCCAGTGAAAGTTGAGGGACGAGAGAACCTCAAGCCTGGCCAGAGCTATGTCTTCGTGGCGAACCATCAAGGCGCTTTCGACATCTTCTTGATTTATGGCTATCTCAACCGCAACTTCAAGTGGATGATGAAACATGGCTTGACCACCATTCCCATCGTTGGGCAGGCTTGCAGGTCATCGCACCAGATCATAGTGGACAAGCGTGGCGCGTCAAGGATAAAGAAGACCTACGACGAGGCTCGTGAGACTCTCAAGGAGGGTATGTCGGTGGTAGTCTTCCCTGAGGGAGCCCGCACCTTCACCGGTCACATGGGTTTCTTCCGCCGCGGAGCATTCATGCTTGCCGACGAGCTGCAACTCCCCGTCTGCCCACTGACCATCAACGGTTCCTTCAACATCATGCCACGCATGAAAGACTGGCACTGGGTCAACTGGCATCCATTGAAACTCACCATCCACAAACCAATCTACCCGATTGGAAAAGGTCGCGACAACATCGAGCACATGAAAGAGCAAAGCTACGATGCCATAATGTCCGGTCTCGTGCCAGAGTATCAAGGCTATGTCGAGAACGATGACCAATAACCGAGGGCGTATATCGCAAGATATAGGGCTATGCCAGTGGTCTGCTTGGAACGAGAAAGCCAAAGGACGAAAGTGAAAATGAAGTTAGAAACAAATAAGAAAGAATTGCTATGTCAAAATCAACGATAAAGAAGCTACTCCAGTCCATGACTAAGGCGGAAATCATAGAAATGGTGCTTGAACTGTATTCCGCCAGAAAGGAAGCCAAGGAATATCTGGAGTTCTATGCCTGTCCAGACGAAAAAGAAAAAGTAGAAGAATACAAAAGCATCATCCGTGAGGAGTTCTATCCCAAGAGACGAAGGGAACCGCAGACACGCTTTTCTGTTTGCAGAAAGGCTGTGGCTGATTTCAAGAAGCTCAAGCCGTCCGCAGATGCGCTTGCGGAACTGATGGTATCATATATGGAATGGGCAACCAAATTCACCCATGACTATGGTGATATGTGGGAACAATACTACGTTTCCGTGGAAAACAACTTCGCCAAGACCATTAAGCATATTGCTGCCAATGGACTGTGGGAAAAGTACGACAAACGCCTTCAGCAGTGCGTGGAATGGTCAAGTGTATGTGGTTGGGGCTTTGCCGATGCCATAGGTGACATGTATGAGGAGGGCAAGGCGATAA
>DAINOS010000027.1:0-19092 GCA_036743855.1 Prevotella sp.
TCGTGGGCATTGGTGTGAATGTTGGCGTAGAAGCCTTATTTCTTGCCTTTTTTCTTCTGTTGAGGCTGTGGCTTGGTGGTTGGCTGCACCACTGGCGTTGGCCTTAAAATGCTATCGTATTTGGCCTTGTCGGCAAGCAGGTCGAATGCTGCTTTGACTTGTTTGTCGGTGCGCAACGTGTTTTCCACGGCTCCGCGCTGGAAATAGTAGGCTGTCACGATGTCGTTGGTGAGCACCTGCATGATGCTTTCCTTTGCCTTGTCGAGGTCTTTTCCGAGGTTGTGGTGCAGTTTCTTGCGCAAGGCATCAAACTCGGCCTTGGCATCATCGTAATAGCCCTCAAATTTCGCCAGTTTCTCCAGTTCGTTGAGTTGCTTGCCGCTGATGTCATCGTATTTGAACGAACTTGCCATCACTGTCTTCTTGAAGTCGTTGAAGTCGTCGTCGGTAAGGCTGAACTCTGATGGCTTGGCGATGGTGGGGTGGGCGGCTATGTATTTTTGCTCCCATGTGTCCACCAGCTCGTTGGAGTCGCGTACCGCCGCGAGATAGTAAGTGATGTTGGGCATGGAGTCGTTTTCCACCTTTATGTCTGGCATTATGCCCCCACCGTCTTTCACCGTGCGTCCGTGCATGGTCTTGAAGGTGTGTGTCAGCGAGTCGGCCACCACCTCGGCGCCGCCTTTGCCGTTGTGCCGGTAGTTTATCTTCTGTATGCATCGCCCGGAGGGTATGTAATACTTGTTTGTGGTGAGCTTCATCTGCGCGTTGTAAGGCAGGTTCATCACCGTTTGCACGAGTCCCTTGCCGAAAGTCTTTGTTCCCATCACCACGGCGCGGTCGAAGTCTTGCAGCGAGCCACTGGTGATCTCGGCAGCCGAAGCCGTATTGCCGTTCACGAGCACCACGACAGGCATCACCGTGTCCACTGGTTCCACTTGCGTGTAGTAGTCGTGGTTCACCTTCTTCATCTTTCCGCGGTTGCTCACCACGAGACGGCCTTTGGGCACGAGGCAGTTGACGATGTTCACCGCCTCCATCTCCGATCCGCCGCCGTTGCCCCTGAGGTCGAGTACGAGGCCTTTCATGCCTTTCTCCTTCATGTCGATTATGGCGTTGCGCACGTCGCGGGCGCATCCTTCGGTATAGGTGTTGAGGTTAAGGTACCCGAATCCGTTTTTCTGCACGCCGTAATAGGTCACGGCGGGCAGTTGTATGGCGCGTCGCGTCACCTTGAATTTCATGTCCTTGCCCGTTGACGGACGGTGTATCTTCAGCTCAAACGTAGTGCCGGCATCACCACGCAAGTGGTTGCTCACGTATTCGTTGTCTTTCTTGGTCATGTCCTCGCCGTCGATGGAGAGTATTATGTCGCCTTTTTTCAATCCCGCCTTCGCCGCTGGCATGTTCTCGTAAGGCTCGTCGATGCACACGCGGCCGAGCTTGAAGTTGTATCTTATGAGCGAGCCTATGCCGGCGTATTTTCCTGTGAGCATCATCTTCACGTCCTGGCTCTTGTTGGCAGGATAATACTCCGTGTAGGGGTCGAGGCTTCGCAACAACGCGTTTATGCCTGTGCCTATGGTGATGTCGGCATCAAGGGTGTCGACATACATCATGTCGAGATTCTTGTAGATGGCATTGAAGAGGTCGAGGTTCTTCGCCACCTTGAAATAGTGCTCGTCTTGGCTTTGCGCGTAGCCAAGCATGCCTGTGAAGAGGCAGAGCAACAACAGATACGTCTTTTTCATTTATGACTGTGTGTGTTTTTTGTTACGAGATATATTATGGCGTGTGTCACGACATATAATGTTACATATATAATGTGCAAAGATACGAATAATAGAGCCCATTATGCTGAACGAAGGCGCAAAAATAAGCAAATTGAAGAAAAATGATAAAAAAGTCGCGAAAAAGTTTGGTGGGTTCGCGAAATGTGCGTACCTTTGCAATCGCAAATCAGAAATGACACGCACACTGCTTCAGTAGCTCAGTTGGTTAGAGCACCTGACTGTTAATCAGGGGGTCGTTGGTTCAAGCCCATCCTGGAGCGCGAAAGAGAGTAACTTCGGTTACTCTCTTTTTTTATTTATCCATGTCGAGTGTTTAATGTTTACGATGTAGACTGGTTTGTGAAGAAAAATCGTAACTTTGCAATGGCAATATTATATGTGATGGCGAATGCCGTCTATATTTGATGGTAAGACCGTTATGTTGTAAAGATTCTTTGAGTATTAATCATAAATAGATAGTTTAGAAGTTACAAATGAGAATAGGCGATTTAGACTTTGGTAGCAGGCCATTGTTTCTTGCACCCATGGAAGACGTTACAGACATAGGTTTCCGTAAGCTGTGCAAACGATTCGGGGCGGCTATGGTGTATACCGAGTTTGTGGCTGCCGATGCCATAATACGTTCTATACCAAGCACTTTGACGAAGATGAAAGTCAATGACGATGAGCGGCCAGTGGGCATCCAAATCTATGGAAAGAATGTCGATTCCATGGTTGAGGCCGCAAAGATTGTTGAGACTTTCCATCCCGATATTATCGACCTCAACTTTGGTTGTCCTGTGAAGAAGGTGGCAGGCAAAGGCGCTGGCGCGGGCCTGTTGAGGGACATTCCGCTTATGCTTGAGATAACACGAGCGGTGGTAAAGGCCGTGAATGTACCTGTCACCGCCAAGACACGACTTGGATGGGACAAGGATAATATCATCATTACCACTTTGGCAGAGCAGTTGCAGGACTGTGGCATTCAGGCCTTGACCATTCATGGGCGCACGAGGTCTCAAATGTACACTGGCGATGCCGATTGGACGCTTATAGGCGAGGTAAAACGCAATCCGCGCATACATATACCCATAATAGGCAATGGAGACATCACGTCACCGCAAAGGGCAAAGGAAGCGTTTGACAAGTATGGTGTAGACGCGGTGATGATTGGTCGCGCCACCTTTGGCAGACCCTGGTTTTTCAAGGAGTGTAGAGACTATATCGATGGAGTAGGGGATAATGAGCAGAATGAAAAGGGTGCAGATAAGGTACCTACTGCACCCTTGTCTATTGACGATAAGATAGACGTACTGGAGGAACAGTTGCGAATAAACGTGGAGCGCATAGACGAGTATCGTGGCATATTGCATACACGAAGACATTTGGCGGCCTCGCCAATTTTCAAGAACATACCCAACTTCCGACAGACCAGAATAGCCATGTTGAGGGCAAATACCGTGCAAGAAGTTGTAAACATACTTGAAGAATGTAGGTTGAAACTCAAAGGGTTATGAGCTATCTGCGACAAAAGCATGAATTGTTTTAATATTTATTAACAACCATTCGATTTATGGAAACAAGAAAGGACATTGCCGCCGGCAAAAAGGCGAGTGGAAAATATAATTGTGCCCAAGCTGTGGTCACTTCTTATTCTGATATAACTGGCTTGGACGAGGCCATGGCGATGAGTTTGACCGATGGTTTCGCTGCCGGCATGACCAATATGGAAGGCACTTGCGGAGCCCTTGTTGGTGCGGCATTGGTGTTAGGCCTCGCCAATAAGGACAAGCGCAAAACGATGCTTCAAGTGCGCGAGATTATGAACAAGTTCCAGGAGCGCAATCATGCCACTCAATGCAAGTTGCTCAAAGGCGTGACCACTCACAAGGTGCTTCGCGATTGTCCGCTTTGCGTGGCAGACGCTTGCGAGTTCATGGAAGAGCAGCTCAACAAGCAATAGAGTATAGTAGCTCAACAAGCAAAAATGCTTGTTCGGCAAGCAATGAAAAAGCCTCGCTGTTTGACTTTATCCAAACAGCGAGGCTTTTATTATATCATGCTTTGTGCAAGTCTAAATCTCGTGCTTTACGCAAGCCAACGAAAGACAAACTTGTGTCAGGTCATTGGGATGCTTTAATAGTTCTGTGCGTCAATCTCGAAGAAGCTCTGTGGGTGGTTGCAGACGGGGCATACCTTCGGGGCGTACTTGCCCACTACGATGTGACCGCAGTTGCGGCACTTCCAGATGCGCTCATCATCGCGAGAGAACACGACGCCACCCTCAAGGTTGCCGACGAGCTTCTTGTAGCGCTCCTCGTGATGCTTCTCGATTTCGCCAACCATGCGGAACTTTGCGGCAATCTCCTTGAAGCCCTCTTCCTCGGCCTCTTTTGCCATGCGAGCGTACATGTCTGTCCACTCGAAGTTCTCGCCAGCTGCGGCAGCCTCAAGGTTGCTCTTGGTGTCCTTTATGTCACCGCCCTCAAGATACTTGAACCAGAGCTTAGCGTGCTCCTTCTCGTTGGCTGCTGTCTCCTCAAAGATGGCTGCTATTTGCTCATAGCCTTCCTTGCGGGCTTTGCTTGCGAAATATGTGTATTTGTTACGGGCCTGGCTCTCGCCTGCGAAAGCGTCCTGCAAATTCTTCTCTGTCTTTGTTCCTTTAAGATCCTTCATAATGTTCTTGTATTAAAATGTTTTTGTATCTATTCTTATTACGCTTGCAAAGTTAGGAAAAATATGAATAGCTTCCAAACTTTTGCCCAACTATTTTTGTAATTATTACAATAATATCATCCAATCTCGGCTTCGTTATCGTGTCGCCATGGTGTATTTGTCGTGTCATCGATGTTTCGCGGCTTGACCTTTTCGTTCAGGTAAAGAGGTAACAAACAAAGGGGTGACCCTTATGGCTGTCCTGGCTCTCCGTCCACATATATATAATGTGTGTTTGAGAGTTAGGATTGCCATGGGGCCACCCCTATTTATGAAGAAGATGGAAAAAATTAATCTATGTCGTTGTTGTGGTCGAGCTGGTCGGAGAAGTCGTTGTGCTGCTCCTGTCCGTTGTCGTGGTTCTCGTAGCGACGTGGACGACGCTCTCCGCGCTGTTCACCGCCATTGTCGCGGTGTGGACGACGCTCGCCGTTGTCGCGACGTGGGCGACGTGGACGCTCTTGATAGCCTTCTGGCTTGTCGAGGAGCACACGGTGAGAGAGCTTGTATTTACCAGTCTTAGGATCAATCTCAAGCAGCTTGACCTTGATGTGGTCGCCCTCCTTGATGCCAGCCTCCTCGACGGTCTCCAAGCGCTTCCAGAGAATCTCGGAGATGTGGAGCAAGCCTTCCTTGCCTGGGAGAATCTCGACGAAGCAACCGTAAGGCATGATGCTCTTCACCACGCCATCGTAGACCTCGCCAACCTCTGGCAAAGCCACGATGCCCTTGATCTTGGCAAGGGCCGCGTCGATGCTCTCCTTGTTAGGAGCTGAAACCTGCACGTGACCCACGCCGTCGGCCTCGTCGATTGTGATTGTGGCACCAGTGTCTTGCTGCATTTGCTGGATGATTTTTCCGCCCGGGCCGATGACGGCTCCGATGAACTCCTTAGGAATGTCGAATGCCTCAATGCGTGGCACTTGTGGCTTGAGCTCCTTGCGAGGCTCTGAGATGGTCTTCATCATCTCGCCCATGATGTGCTCACGGCCAGCCTTTGCCTGCATGAGCGCCTTCTCGATGATGTCGAATGAGAGGCCGTCGCACTTGATGTCCATCTGTGTGGCAGTGAGGCCGTCTTTCGTTCCGGTGGTCTTGAAGTCCATGTCGCCAAGGTGATCCTCGTCGCCGAGAATATCAGAGAGTATGGCGTACTTGTCCTCGCCTGGGTTCTTGATGAGGCCCATTGCGATACCTGCCACAGGCTTCTTGATTGGCACGCCGGCGTCCATGAGGGCGAGAGTGCCGCCGCAGACGCTTGCCATTGAAGAAGAGCCGTTAGACTCGAGAATATCAGATACCACACGTATGGTGTAAGGATAGTCTGCCGGAATCTGTCCCTTGAGGGCACGCCAAGCCAAGTGGCCGTGACCGATCTCACGACGGCCTGGGCCGCGCTGGCTCTTTGCCTCGCCAGTGGAGAACGGTGGGAAGTTGTAGTGGAGCAAGAAGCGCTGGTAGCCCTGGCTCACCACGCCGTCGACCATCTTCTCGTCGAGCTTCGTGCCGAGAGTGACAGTGGCGAGCGACATTGTCTCGCCGCGCTGGAAGATGGCGCTTCCGTGAGGCATTGGCAGTGGGCTTGTCTCGCACCAGATAGGACGCACCTCATCGGTCTTACGGCCATCCATGCGGAGACCCTCGTCGAGAACGCAACGGCGCATGGCGTCGCGCAGCACGTCGTTCCAATAACGAGCGGCCTCGGCGTGCTTCTCTTCGAGGTCTTCCTCGGAGAGGTCTGTGTGGTCAGCGTCGTACTTCTCAAGGAAGTCGGCTATTATCTTGTCGAAAGCATCGTTGCGCTCCTGCTTCGGCAGTGTCTTGTGAATGGTGTCGTAGGCTGGCTGGTAGAGCTCGGCGTGGATTTGCTTGCGGAGGTCCTCGTCGTTCACCTCATCGTTGTATTCACGCTTCACGTCTGTGCCAAGCTCCTTGGCGAGCTCGTCCTGCAGTTCGCACATTGGCACGATGGCCTTCTGTGCAGCCTTGAGAGCCTCAACGAGGTCGTGCTCCTGCACTTCGCTCATCTCGCCCTCCACCATCATGAGGTTGTCCTTGGTGCAGCCGACCATGATGTCGAGGTCAGCGTCCTTCATCTGCTCGAATGTCGGGTCGATGACATACTCGCCATTGATGCGGGCCACGCGGCACTCAGAGATGGTGTGCTCGAAAGGTATCGTGGAGCAAGCCATGGCAGCCGAAGCCGCGAAGCCGGCGAGCGCGTCGGGCTGATCCTTCCCATCGGAAGAGAGAAGCCAAATCTGCACGAATACCTCGCAATGGTAATCAGAAGGGAATAAAGGTCTTAGCGCACGGTCTACAAGGCGTGAAATAAGGATTTCTTCATCTGTGGCCTTACCCTCGCGTTTGGTAAAGCCGCCGGGGAAACGCCCGGTTGCGTAATACTTCTCACGATAATCAACTGTCACTGGCATAAAGTCTGTGCCAGGAACTGCTTCTTTGGCTGCGGTAACGGTAGCAAGGAGCACGGTGTTGTTCATGCGGAGAACGACAGCGCCATCAGCTTGCTTGGCAACCTTCCCGGTCTCAATTGAGATGGTCCTTCCATCTGGCAACTGGACGGTCTTTGTAATAACGTTCATCTAAAAATCTAAAAAAACTTATTGTTTTGACTAACATCTAACACGTCGATGCCATCATGCATCAACGCTTTCTAAATCGCCACAAAGGTACACATTATTAATATGTTGCGGAAAGAAACCCATGAATATTTTTGATTTTTTGTATAAATGGAAACTATTTCCGCACAAAATGGTTGAAACAACGAATATTTTATAGTAACTTTGCCAAGTAAAGGGCGTTGCGCGCTTTTCAAATTGACTTACTCGGTCATCGAAATAAAGGAAACTAACATGAAGATAAACCATTTCATCAAGCTTGCCGCCATGTTTTTGGCGGTGCTTAGCATCACTTCTTGCACGCAGAAGAAGTTTCGCGTGTCGGGCACCATCACCGATGCCAAGGACTCGTTGCTTTACTTTGAGAACATGGGCTTGAACGGCCCCGTCACCGTCGACTCGGTGAAGCTCGCCGCAGACGGCTCGTTCTCGTTCTCGGCCAAGGCTCCTGGCAACCCTGAGTTTTATCGCCTTCGCATCGACCGACAGCTCATCAACGTGGCCATCGACTCCACCGAGGACGTGAAGGTCAACGCTTCTTACCCCACCATGTCGTATAAATATGACATCAAAGGCTCTGAGGAGTGCTCCAAGATCAAGGAGCTCGCGCTGATGCAGATGAACCTGCAAAACCAGATCAACGCCATCGCCAACAACCCCAACGTGTCTTACCAGAAAGAGGCAGACAGCATACAGGTGGTGGTCAACAATTACAAGAACACTGTCAAGACAGGCTACATCTTCAAGGCTCCGATGAAGGCGTATTCTTATTTCGCCCTTTTCCAGACTGTTGTCGTGGGCGGTCGCCCCGTTAACATCTTCGACGCTCACAGCAGCAAGGCCGACGTGCAGGTCTACGCTGCCGTGGCAACGAGTTGGGACACTTATTACCCGAAGTCGGAGCGTGGCGAGAACCTCCACAACATCGCCATAGCCGGCATGCGTGACCTCCGCATCGTGGAGGCGCAGCAAGCCCAGTCGATACCCGCCAACAAGGTGTCAACGTCGGGCATAATAGACATTGCCTTGCCCGACCGCGAGGGCGTGGTGAGAAAGTTGACGAGCTTGAAGGGCAAGGTGGTGCTCCTCGATTTCCACGTCTTCGCCTCTAAGAACAGCACGCAGCGCATCATGTGGCTCCGCGACCTCTACAACAAGTATCACGCCCAGGGCCTGGAGATTTACCAGGTCAGCCTCGACACCGACGAGCATTTCTGGAAGGAGCAGGTCGCCGCACTGCCTTGGATATGCGTGCGCGACGAGAACGGCAGCGCGGTGGCAGCATCAGAGTACAACGTGCAGCAGGTGCCCACGTTCTTCCTTATCGACAAGAACAACACGCTGCAGAAGCGTGACGCGCAGATAAAGAACATCGACGCTGAGATAAAGTCAATGCTCTAAACGCAAAGCAGGGTGCGGCCCCTGTGGCCGTCCGCAACCATTTGGGTATCATCGTGTGTGTGCCATTCGGGTTGCGGACGGCCACAGGGGCCGCACCCTGCTTTGTGGTTATAATGCTTTGAGGGAAAGGATGGTTATCTTTCTTGAAGGGTATTTCCTTAGTCGGCACGCGAAGATGCGCACGCTTTTATTCATGCTTAGGTTCTGCATGATGTACTTGCGCAAAAAGAAAAAATGCAATGCAAAAGTTGTAAAATCAGACATAGTTGTTTTCTCATGATTCGTCCTCCTTGTTAGTTTGAATATAGGCATCTCCTTGTTAGATAGCCATTTTTAATGGCGTTTATTGCGCAACTGGTCTTAGTGTAATATGGGTCTGTTATATAGTTACCTTCGTATAAATAGTAACAATCTCCTGACATAATCTTTGGTTCGAAAGTCGGATCTGGAATTGTTGGCTTTACGACGCATCTTGAGTCTTGAATCGCATCGCTCCATTCTTTAACGGAAAGTGGTCGTGTGGAATTTATAATGGGGTCAATTACCAATTTTTGCTCATCATTCCCTATTTTTGTAGTTATTACCGCGGCAATGTGGTAAATCCATTTTACGCATTTTGTGCCATCCCAATACCCCAAGCTGCTACCGTCTTCTTTGCCTTGCAATACGATTTTCTCACAATTATAGCCCATGGACGTGATGATTTTGTGAATGAAATGCGCGCGTGCACAGCAACCGTCATTAATATAACCTCTTGGATAACAAGGAATGTTATAAATGTTTACAGGGCATCGGTCGCAGAAAATGTCATTGACTTTATCCATTAAATATTCTGCGGGTTCTTGGTAATATTTTTTTAATGAAGAAGAACGTGTTTCAGGGTCTTTGTATTTTATGCTTGGCAATTTAGTTGAGCCTGTGTCAGTATAAACCTTTATTTTAATTGAGTCTGGCAGAATTATAAGAGACACGATTTCTCTTCTTCCGTCCCCTGCGTCAATTTCTTTTGCCACCAAGGTTCTCAATTCTTTCTTGGCACGTAATATGACCTCGGTTGCTTTAGGGGTTAGATTGGATAATGAGATGAAGTCAGGTATTGGAGAATGCAAATTTCCACAGTAAAGCCTATTAGCCGCTGAATCTACGTAAAAGCTTGTAGGCAGAAAAAGAACCTCTTGAGTTGGTAAATCAGTCTTTACAAGGCAAATCTCTTTTGTGTTCTCGGTTACACCATATTCAGAAGTGGTAGAGCACGACACAAAAGGCAAACAGAAAACGGCACAAATGATAAACACTGTTAATGTGAGTTTGAGATTTAGATGTTTCATAGCATTAAGATTTGTGTTGTTGTATATGGCAAAAATAATTAAAAAAGCTCGTGCTTGTATGCGGTATTGTCGTTTTTTACAATCTTTTAACGCCGTCTGGTAGCATCTTTTACCCGTTGCATGGGTATGTCAAGCAGGGTGCGGGCCCTGTGCCCTGCAAGTCATGGCGTGTGCAATGATGAAATGTGTGAAAGAAACCACCAACGCGAATCGACATGGATTCAAAATAAGTTCGGGAAAAACCTTGTTTTTAGTTGATAATTGAGTAACTTTGCCATGTAAAAGATGATTTATTGCTTCTGATAAACAATGCATCCATTAGAAAAGTTCAAGTACTGCCCCGTTTGTGGCAGCAAGCATTTTGTCGATAACGACGAAAAGAGCAAGAAATGTGAGAATTGCGGCTTTGAGTATTATCTCAACCCCAGTGCCGCTACAGCGGCGATTATCCTTAACGACAAGAACGAGCTCCTCGTGCTGTCGAGAAAAAGAGAGCCAGCCAAGGGCACGCTTGACCTTCCTGGTGGATTCGCCGACATGGGCGAGACATCCGAAGAAGGCATGAAGCGCGAGGTGCTGGAGGAAACAGGCTTGAAAGTGACCGAGGCGAAATACCTCTTCAGTTTCCCCAACGTTTATTATTATTCCGGCTTCCACATCCCCACGATGGATTTCTTCTTCCTGTGCAAGGTCAAGGACTTCAGCGATCTCAAGGCAGGCGACGACGCCGCGTCTTACCAGTGGATTCCGTTGGAAGAGGTCCATACCGAGCAGTTTGGCATGCGCTCCATCCGCCATGCGCTCAACGTCATCTTGCAGCAGTCGAAGCAATGACGCGTAAAGGGTAAAGGAATATAAGACAGATATTAAAAAACCTAAATTCTTGTGTATATAATAATGTATTGGCGAGTGAAATGTTTACTTTTGCCCTCCAATTGTAATAGGTATACTATTAATTAATGTGCTATATATGCAAGACAACTTAGTAATAGTAGAGAGTCCGGCCAAGGCAAAGACCATCGAGAAGTTCCTTGGCAAGGACTATAAAGTGATGTCCAGTTATGGCCATATCCGCGACTTGAAGAAGAAGGAGCTTAGCATAGGCAAGGACACGTTGACCCCAGTCTATGAGATTCCCGACGACAAGAAGAAGGTCGTGGCCGAATTGAAGAAAAACGCCAAGGCCGCCAAGAAGGTATGGCTCGCGTCCGATGAGGATCGCGAGGGAGAAGCCATCAGCTGGCACTTGTGCGAAGTGCTTGGCCTTGACGAGGCAAAGACATCACGCATCGTTTTCCATGAGATTACCAAACCCGCCATATTGCAGGCAATAGCCCACCCACGTCACCTCGACATGAGCCTTGTCGATGCCCAGCAAGCGCGCCGCGTGCTCGACCGCATCGTCGGCTTCAAGCTCTCGCCGGTGCTTTGGCGCAAGGTGAAGCCCGCCCTCTCGGCAGGTCGCGTGCAGAGCGTCGCCGTGAAGCTCATAGTGGAGCGCGAGCGCGAGATACAGAAGTTTCAGAGCGAGCCGTTTTTCAGGGTCAACGCCATCTTTCGCGTGGCCGGCGACGGCAGCGAGGTGAAGGCGGAGCTCGACCACCGTTTCAAGACCTACGATGAGGCCCACGCTTTCCTTGAGAGTTGCAAGGGCGCCACGTTCACGGTGGGCGACATCACCAAGAAGCCGCTCAAGCGCATGCCCGCGCCACCTTTCACCACCTCCACGTTGCAGCAAGAGGCTGCCCGCAAGCTCGGCTTCACGGTGTCGCAGACCATGATGATAGCCCAAAGGCTGTACGAGAGCGGACGCATCACCTACATGCGTACCGACAGCGTGCACCTGTCGTCGTTTGCCTTGAACGCCTGCAAGGACGAGATAATGAAGGACTATGGCGAGGAATACATCCACAACCGCGAGTTCCAAACCAAGTCGAAAGGCGCGCAGGAGGCCCACGAGGCCATCCGCCCGACATTCGCCAACGCCGACAAGGGCGAGTGGACCTCGCAAGAGCGCAGGCTCTACGACCTCATCTGGAAACGCACCATAGCCTCGCAAATGGCCGAGGCCAAGATAGAGAAGACCACGGCAGTGGTGAACATCGACAACCGCGCCGAGCATTTCGTGGCAAACGGCGAAGTGGTGGTGTTCGACGGCTTCCTGAAAGTGTATCGCGAGTCGACCGACGACGAGGAAACGAAGGTTAAACCAGACGATGCCAACATCCTGCCCGCCATGAAGGTGGGCGACCACCTCGACCGCAAGGACATAACCGCCACCGAGCGCTTCACCCAGGCACCGGCGCGCTACACCGAGGCAAGCCTCGTGCACAAGCTGGAGGAGCTCGGCATTGGCCGCCCGTCAACCTACGCGCCTACAATATCGACCATCCAGCAGCGCGAGTATGTCGTCAAGGGCGACAAGCCAGGCAAGGAGCGTCCTTACACCGTCGACACCTTGGAGGGCGATGCCATAACGCAGGAAAAGAGAGTGGAGTTTGCCGGCTCCGAGCGCGGCAAGCTCATACCCACCGACATAGGCACCGTGGTCAACGACTTCCTGCAAGCCAACTTCCCCGAGATAATGGACTACAACTTCACCGCCAAGGTGGAGGGCGACTTCGACCGCATAGCCGAGGGCAAGGAAGACTGGAAGGACATGCTCCACAAGTTTGACGACAGCTTCGAGCCGCAAGTGGAGAAGGTCATCAACCAGCGCTCCGAGCATAAGGCCGGCGAGCGGCAGATAGGCGTAGACCCCAAGAGCGGCAAGCCCGTGTTCGTGAAGATAGGGCGTTTCGGTCCCGTGGTGCAGATAGGCGCCGCCGGGGGCGACGAGAAGCCGCAGTTTGCCCAGATGCCAAAAGACAAGAGCATAGAGACCATCACCCTCGACGAGGCGCTCGAACTGTTCAAGTTGCCGCGCAAGGTCGGCAAATACGAGGGCACCGACGTCACCATCGGCGCGGGACGCTTTGGCCCGTATGTGCTCCACAACAAGAAATACGTGTCCATACCCAAGGGCGAGGACCCCATGTCGATAACCCTCGAACGCTCCATAGAGCTCATAGAGGCCAAGCGCAAGGCTGAGAAGGAACGCCACATCAAGACCTTCGATGAGGATGCCAAGATGGAGCTGCTCAAGGGCCGTTTCGGGCCATACATAGCCTACGACGGCAAAAACTATCACATCGACAAGAAGCTCCACGACCGCGCGCTTGCCGGAGACCTGTCTTACGAGGAGTGCATGGACATCGTGAAAAACGCTCCCGAACCAAAGCCGCGCCGTGGGCGCAGAAGCTGACCGCCGCATGAAGAGAATCATCATCATCGGATACATGGGCTCGGGCAAGACCACCGTGGGCCACGCCCTCAGCCAAGAGCTTGGCTTGCCTTTCTACGACCTCGACTGGTACATAGAAACGCGCATGCACTGCACCGTGAAGCAAATCTTCGACGAGAAAGGCGAGGAGGGATTCCGCAAGATAGAGCACAGCCTGCTGCACGAGGTGGCTGAGTTTGAGAACGTCATCATATCGTGCGGCGGCGGCACGCCGTGCTTCTTCGACAACATCGACTACATCAACCGTCAGGGGGAGACGGTGTACCTCAAGTGCACCACCGACGTGCTCTATAAGCACCTCAAGATGGGCAAGACCGTAAGGCCGTTGCTGCTCAACAAGACCCCCGATGAGGTCAAGACGTTCATAGAGGCCCAGCTCAAGCAGCGTGAGCCGTTTTATGAAAAGGCCAAGCACATAGTGGACGTGTCATTGATGGACAATAAGGAAAAAATAAAAGTAACAGTTGACGCGATACGTAGCGAATTGGGAATATAATGAAAAAGTGGACAATAGAAGACTCTGAGGAACTCTACAACATCAAGGGTTGGGGCACCTCATATTTTGGCATCAACGAGAAGGGGCACGTCTACGTGTCGCCCGTGAAGAGCGATGTCAAGATAGACTTGCGTGAGGTGATGGACGATTTGGCACTCCGCGACGTCACGCCCCCGGTGTTGCTGCGCTTCCCCGACATTCTCGACAACCGCATCGAGAAGATGGCGTCGTGCTATGAGAAGGCCAAGAAGGAATACGATTTCAAGGGTCAGAGCTACGTCATCTATCCTATCAAGGTCAACCAGATGCAGCCTGTCGTCGATGAGATTACGTCGCACGGGCGCAAGTTCAACCTTGGCCTGGAGGCGGGTTCCAAGCCGGAGCTCCACGCCGTGATAGCGCAGCAGTGCAAGAGCGACTCGCTCATCATCTGCAATGGCTACAAGGACGAGAGCTACATAGAGCTTGCCATACTCGCGCAGAAGCTTGGCAAGCACATCTTCATCGTCGTGGAGAAGCTCAACGAGATAGAGGTCATCGCCAAGACCGCCAAGCGGCTGAAGGTGATGCCAAACATCGGCATCCGCATCAAGCTGGCGTCGTCGGGTTCAGGCAAGTGGGCCGAGAGCGGCGGCGACGCGTCGAAGTTCGGGCTCACCCCGTCCGAATTGCTTGAGGCCTTGCGCAAGCTCGACGACTATGGGCTGCACGACGGCATAAAGCTCATCCATTTCCATATCGGCTCGCAAATCACGAAGATACGCCGCATACAAAACGCCTTGACCGAGGCGGGACAGTATTACGCCAACTTGCGGAAGATGGGCTACGGCATAGAATATGTGGATTGCGGCGGCGGACTGGGCGTCGACTACGACGGCACGCGCTCCAGCAACTCGGAGAGCTCGGTCAACTATTCCATCCAGGAATACATCAACGACTGCGTGTATGCCTTTGTCGACATTGCCAACAAGAATGGCATCCCGCATCCCAATATCATCACTGAGAGCGGACGCTCGCTTGCCGCCCATCACTCCGTGCTCATCCTCGACGTGCTTGGCGTGGCGTCGCTGCCCGAGATGCCCGAGGAGTTTGAGGCCAAGCCCACCGACCATCAGCTCGTGCGCGACCTTTACGACATTTGGTGCCATATCAGTCCCAAGTCGATGCTTGAGGATTGGCACGACGCCGACCAGATACGCGAGGACTGCCTCGACATGTTCGCCCACGGCATGGTGGACCTCAAGACCCGTGCCGAGGTGGAGGCGATGTATTGGAGCGTTTGCCATGAGATCGACTCCATGGCAAAGCGCATGAAGCACGTGCCCGATGAGCTTCGCGGTCTCGACACGCTGCTTGCCGACAAGTATTTCTGCAACTTCTCGCTCTTCCAGTCGCTCCCCGACTGTTGGGGCATCGACCAGCTCTTCCCCATAATGCCTATCGAGCGGCTCGACGAGCAACCCACGCGCAACTGCACCTTGCAGGACATCACGTGCGACTCAGATGGCAAGGTGGCCAATTTCGCCGTGGGAGGCTCACAGAGCAGCGTGCTTCCGGTGCACGTGTTGAAAAAAGGCGAGCCTTACTATATCGGGGCTTTCCTCGTGGGTGCCTATCAGGAAATTCTCGGCGACATGCACAACCTCTTTGGCGACACCACGGCGGCGCACATCACCGTGAAAGACGGCAGCTACCACATCGACCAGATAATAGACGGCGAGACAGTGGAGGAAGTGCTCGAATATGTGCAGTACAACCCCAAGAAGCTCGTGCGCCAGTTGGAGCAGTGGGTCACCAAGGGCGTGAAGGAAGGCAAGCTGTCGCTGGATGAGGGCAAGGAGTTCCTCGCCACCTACCGCTCCGGGCTCTATGGCTACACCTATCTTGAATGAGGCCATAGGCAGAATCATAAAATCACACAGTCACGATTACATAAACAATCCCCATGAATCAGAATAAGACCATGCGTAATATTACCATCATCAAGGTTGGCGGCGCCATCGTGGAAGACGATGCCCGCCTCAATGATCTCCTCGACCGCTTCGCGGGCATGGATGGCCCAAAGGTGCTCGTGCATGGTGGCGGCAGAAGGGCCACGAAGGTGGCAGCTGCCTTGGGCATTGAGACGAAGATGGTGGACGGCAGGCGCGTCACCGATGCCGACATGCTTGAGGTGGTGACGATGGTTTATGGAGGATTGGTCAACAAGAACATCGTGGCGCGGCTCCAAGCCCGCCATGTCAACGCGCTCGGACTGACAGGGGCCGACATGAACGTGATTCTCAGTCACCGCCGCCCGTTGAGGAACGGCATCGACTATGGTTTCGTGGGAGACGTGGACAAGGCCGACGGGCAAGCCCTCGCGTCCTTGCTTGAGCGTGGTGTCGTGCCCGTCATGGCGCCTCTTACCCACGATGGCAAAGGCTCGTTGCTCAATACCAATGCCGACACCATAGCCGCCGAGACAGCCAAGGCGTTGACCCCGTTTTTCGACGTCACGCTTGTCTATTGTTTCGAGAAGGCCGGCGTGCTTGCCAACCCTGACGACGACGGCAGCGTGATTCCGGTGATAACCAAGGACGACTTCGCCAGGCTCACCTCCGACGGCACCATCAGTGGCGGCATGAAGCCGAAGATAGAAAACGCCCTTGCCGCGGTGGACAAAGGCGTGAGGCGCGTCATCATCACAAAGGCGGAGGCGCTGGGCACCGATGCCGGTACCACTATAGAATGATAAGTTTCCAAAATGACATCCTCCCGCTGAAAAATCAGCTTTATCGCTTGGCGTTGCGCATCACGCTCGACAGTGCCGAGGCAGAGGATATTGTGCAGGAAACGCTCATAAAAGTATGGGATCGCCGCGACTCGTGGACGGATATAGACAACATCGAGGCTTTTTGTTTCACCATTTGCCGCAACAAGGCGCTCGATTATGTCAGGAGCGTGAGCTCGCGCAATGAGAGCCTCGACGTGTCGCAAAACGAGCGACCAGACACTTCCTACACGCCTTCGCAGCGAACCGTCGTCAACGACCAGATGGCGATGGTGCGCCATATCGTGGACTCGTTGCCCGAGAAGCAGAAGTCGTGCATACAGCTTCGCGACTTCGAGGGGAAGTCGTACAAGGAGATAGCGCGACTTCTCGACATGACCGAGGAGCAAGTGAAAGTCAATATCTTCCGCGGCAGGAAGACCATAAAGGAAAAGTTCGTGAGGATGGACGATTTCGAGGCAAAATAGTTGTGCAAGACGGGCAAAGGCGTTTTTTTTGTCTTAAAAATGCAAATCCACTTTGTCTTTTCCTCGTTTTTGATTACTTTTGCCCACTAAATGTTTAGACTTCAATAAATTAGCATTAGAAAATACAATTAATACCAGATGTCGATAGAGATTAAAAGGGTTGAGACAAAGAGGGGTCTTGCCAAATTCATAGATTTTCATTATGATCTTTACAAGGGCAACGCCTACGATGCCCCGACTTTGTTCATGGACGACATGAACACTCTCAGCCGTGACAAGAATGTCGCCTTTGACTTCTGCGAGGCCGAGTATTTCCTGGCTTACAAGGACGGCAAGATTGTAGGACGCGTGGCGGCCATCATCAACAAGCGCGCCAACGAGAAGTTCGGCAAAAAGGACGTGCGCTTTGGCTGGATAGATTTCATAGACGACATAGAGGTGTCGAAGGCCCTTTTCGACGCGGTTGAGGCTTGGGGCAAGAGCAAGGGCATGACCGCCATGGTGGGTCCGCTTGGCTTCACCGACCTCGATCCCGAGGGAATGCTCATCATGGGCTTCGACAAGCTCGGCACAATGCCCACGATATACAACTACCCTTATTATCCTGAGCACATGGAGAAACTTGGCGGATGGGTCAAGGACAACGACTATGTGGAATATTATCTCCCCATGCCGGAGAAGACCCCCGAGAAGTTTACCAAAATCTCGACGATGATAGAGAAGCGCTACAATCTCCACGTCAAGAAGATAACCATGAAGGACGTGAAGCATGGCACCATCGTCTACGACATCTTCAATCTCATCAACGAGACCTACAAGAATCTCTATGGCTACGTGGAGCTCACCGACCGCCAGATAGACGATTACGTGAAGTCGTATCTGCCCATGCTGGACCTCAACCTCGTCACGCTTGTCGTGGACGGCAACAAGGACGACAAGCTCATCGGCGTGGGTGTCACCATGCCGTCGATGGCTCGCGCCATGCAGAAATGCCACCGCGGCAGGCTGTTCCCGTTTGGTTGGTGGCACGTGCTGAGGGCGTTGAAATGGCACAAGACCGAAGGCGTGGACCTGTTGCTCATAGGCTTCTTGCCCGAATACCGCAACAAGGGAGCCAACGCATTGCTGTTTGCCGACCTTATTCCTCGCTATATCGACTATGGCTTCAAGTGGGGCGAGACCAACGTGGAGATGGAGGACAACAACAACGTGCAGAGCCAATGGGGCAACCTTGAGCATATCAATCACAAGAGAAGACGTTGCTACAGGAAAAACATAGGCTGATGGGGTTGAGAGGTGAACGATATTTACACATGATATAGATTGGATAGTATGGCAGACAAAAATATCATTCCAGCATCACCTGACACGCCATCATATACCGATGACAACATTCGCCACCTGTCCGACATGGAACACGTCCGCACGCGTCCGGGTATGTATATCGGTCGCTTGGGCGATGGCAACCTGCCAGAGGATGGCATCTACGTGTTGCTGAAGGAGGTTATCGACAACTCAATCGACGAGTTCAAGATGAACGCTGGCGACCGCATTGAGGTGGACATTGAGGACAATCTCCGCGTGTCAGTGCGCGACTATGGGCGTGGCATTCCGCAAGGCAAGCTCGTGGAGGCAGTGTCGGTGTTGAACACTGGCGGAAAATATGACACCAAGGCATTCAAGAAGAGCGTGGGATTAAACGGTGTCGGCGTGAAGGCGGTCAACGCCCTCAGCTCGCGTTTCGAGGTCAAGAGCTATCGCGAAGGCAACGTGCGCGCGCTCGTGTTCGAGAAGGGCAAGCTCAAGAGCGACAAGACGGAACCTTCTCAGGAAGAAAACGGCACCTATATATTCTTCGAGCCCGACAATACCCTATTCAAGAACTATTCTTTCCACGATGAATTCGTGGAAACCATGCTCCGCAACTACACTTATCTTAACAGCGGGCTTACCATAATGTATAATGGCAGGCGCATCAAGAGCCGCAACGGCCTTGAGGACTTGCTTGTCGACACCATGACGACAGACCCGCTCTATCCCATCATCCACCTCAAGGGCGAGGACATAGAGATAGCCTTTACCCATACCAACCAGTATGGAGAGGAGTACCACAGCTTTGTCAATGGCCAGCACACCACGCAGGGCGGCACGCACC
>DAINOS010000028.1:0-5856 GCA_036743855.1 Prevotella sp.
GAAACGACTTTGAGGGCACATGCGACGGCTTCGATGCCGTGCGCAAACTGCCCAAGGGCGGCAAGGCCGCCGTCGAAGCAGCCACCAAGATAGTGAAGGAGCACCATGTGGAAGCCATCGTGGTGCAGGGATTTTTCAGGGAGATGAGGCTCTTTTATGCCGTGAAGAAACGCACGGGGTGCCGTTTGATCTTCGCTTACCATTTCCAGCCAGGGTGGGAGAGGCTCGACAAGAATGAGATATTGAAGAAGATAGCGAGCCATCATGGACTGGGAAAACTGAAATACAGGTTGAAGCTCATGCTCTTCCCCTTGTTCCATTTGCTGACGGCCATCAAGTTTCGCAAGCGCTACTATCACGCTTTCAGGCGCGCTGACAAAGTGGTGGTGCTGTCGCGCTCTTATGAGCGTCTTTTCTTGAACATGGCTTTTGCCCACGACGCGAGCAAGGTTTGCTCCATCCCAAACATGCTTCCTTACCCGCAAGAAGTCTCCAGCCACGTCAGCGTGGAAGGCAAGGAGAAGATAGCCTTGATGGTGTCGCGGCTGGACGAGCGGCAGAAGCGTGTGCGCCTCGCCCTTGAGCTATGGAAGGAGGCCGTGGCAGGCGACCCATGCCTTGCCGACTGGCGACTGTATGTCGTCGGCGATGGCGATACACCTGTCGTTGACCAATATCGTGAATGGGCAGAACGGCATGGCGTGCCGCGAGTGACATTCACGGGCAGGACGAATCCGATGCCTTACTACCAGAAAGCATCGGTGTTTATCATGACTTCACTTTTCGAGGGTCTGCCATTGACGATATTGGAGAGCCGGCAGTGCGAGGTCGTGCCCATCGCCTTCGACACGTTTGGTGCCATCGCCGACTTGATTCACGACGGCAAGGACGGTTTCGTGGTGAGAGAGGGCGACCATGGCAGGTATGTCTCTTGTCTCAAGTCGCTGATGAATGACGGTGACCTGAGAAGAAAGATGATAGAAGAAGGAATGGCGAGTCTTGCCCCGTTCCGGCATGACCGTGTGGCAGGGCAATGGTACCAGATCCTTGACGCTTATTGACTCCCCTTTGTCGGGTTCTTTACCAACTGCATACGTATCATTGCATGGAAAATGTAAAATATTATTGCTGAGAATTAACATTTGGCCGGGTGCTCATTTAGAGGATGAAAGTGAGGTCGAACGGTCAGGGGAAGACTGTTTTTGCCGCTTGGGTTCGGCTTTGCGGCGTGAAGGCGTTGCCTTATAAGTGGTAGGGCAACGCCTTTTAAGTGTCAAGGCGAGTCGTTGCCACCGTGGAGCGGTCGCGTCCACACCGTGAAGGCGACAAAAAAATAGCGATTCCGCGCATTGAAAATGACAAAATCGCATAATTGGTTAATAATCAGTGAAATGTGAAAATAGTGAGGAATGCCCTTGGATTGAACGAGAGGAAAAGCGTTTTCAAATAATCGATTCTCAGCGGGCCATTTGTTTATTGTTTTTATTCTGGTTTAGCATTGCCGCCAACTCGTTGATGGCGTTTTTCAAGGCTTCGCGCAAGAAATGTCCTTTTGATAAAATCAGCATGGTAGGATATTGCAGTACTCACGCTTGAACCAAAGTTCGAATACTGGGTCAACCATCGTGAATCCTTCTCCAGACTTCTCGATAAAGTCTCTCTCCACGAGCGTTTTCTTGTTCATGAGCTAACGACTTGATTTTCCGCAAATTTACCAAATTATACCCAAAGGTATTATACCCTTGAGTATAATTTATGGAAAATTAAGGTAAATAGAGCTTATTGGAAATGTTCCAAGGCTTTCTTAAGAAAACAACCGTCATTGAGTTTTTCAGCCAATGTCTCAGCATGATGTCTCAAATCTTGGATGTCTTTTTCGGTGAGATGGTTAAGTATGTCGCCAAGCTCATGTAGAGAATTGATGGCTATACCTGCTTTCTCTTTCTCTATGATAGGCGCCACGGCAGCCTCTTTCCAAATGATGACAGGTAGTCCAGCCCGAAGGTAGAAAGAGACTTTATGCGGAGAATTCCATTGTAAGTACTTCCCATATTCGCCCGAACAAGTGTCCAAGGAGTCGCCATCCCATACCAAGCCAAAGTCTGCATTTGCATGGGCGATGAAGTCTTCGGATGGCATAAAGCCTTTGTAGTTGACGTGACTGTTTTCTTTCAATCCTTGCAGTCCATCTTTGTTGCCGATGACGGTGAGGTTCCAACTATGGAGCACTTGTGTCAACTCTACCAAGAATGAATTTTTTTTCATGCTTAATGCTCCTGCGTAAACCACAGATATGGGATGTCGCTCGGCTGGGTCTGAAGTTTGGGATTTTAGGCTTGAATGGCTCTCTCTTTGTGGGCGGATGCTTTGTGAGCGGTAATCGAACAGCCCCAACGCCCCGAGGGGTTTCCTCATGCCGTGGGCCGTGAGCCATGAGGCCATGTTCTGGTTCGACGCTATGATGTAGTCGGCATGCGAAAGTCGGTGGATTTCCTTTTCCACTGTCAGCTTCTTCCTGCGAAACGACCCCAAGTCGTGGATGAGCGCCACGGTCTTGGCTCCCTTCATCCTCGCCACATTACACAAGAATGAAAAGTATTTCTTCACGGGATATTGCAAGAAAAGCACGTCTCCCTTCCGCATTGATAAGCACGCGCGGATTATGCCCGCCAAGTCGAGGAAAAAGGCGAGTACCTTGCTGTCGTTCACCGTGCGGCGCAGGCCAAGGTTCGTGGCTCCCATCTCGGCGAGCGTGTCCTCGTTGTCGGTCTTGGCCTTGTTGCCCGCGCTCGTCAGGTTGTAATAGTTGCGGCTGATATAGCATATTCTATTTTGGGTCATGTCTGTTGCTTCTTAAAGTTGTTTTGAAGAACGTGTTTAGATAGGCACGCCTACGCCTTATTATATACATCCCACACGGCTTGGCATAGCCTCTCGTCAGAGAAGTTTTGGGCGTATTCTTTTCCTTTCGTAATCATTTTCAGGCGCAATTCCTCGTCGGTGCAGACCCTCAAGAGAGTTTCTGCCATGCTTTCGGCGTTGTCGGGTGCCACGTATAGCGAGTCGGGGCCTCCAGCCTCTTCCAGGCAAGAGCCTGTGCACCCAATGGCAGGCACTCCGCTTGTGATGGCTTCCAAGAGTGGTATGCCAAATCCCTCGATGCGTGATGGGTAAACGAAAGCACGAGCCAACTTGTAGAAGGCTGGCAAGTCTTCGTAAGGTACTTGGTGGTGGAAATGGAACAAATGCTCAATGCCTTGCTCCTTGAGGTAGGCTTGCATGGTGTCCACATAATGGGTGCGACGACCTACGGCTACGACGGGGATGCCTTCTCCGGTCTGCTGTCGCAATACACTCATTGCCTTGGCTACCAGCATCAGGTTCTTGCGTTCCTCGATGCTGCCTACATAGAGAATGAACTCCTCGGGCAAGGCATATTTGGCTTTCACCTCCTCTTTCTTTTGTGGCGCAATCTCTTGCGCGAACACAGGGTCGCACCCTTGGCGGACCACGTCTATCTTCTGTTCCGGTATGTGATAAAAATCGATGATTTCTCGCTTGGTGTATTCGCTGACGGCGATGATGCGGTCGGCATGCTCACACGCCTTGCGGAACTTGTAGTTGTAGATTTGCCTGTCTATCCAGTGATAATACCGTGGCGTATGGAGGAAGATGAGGTCGTGGACGGTAACGATATACTTGCAGCGCTTTTCGCCAAAGCGTTGCTCTCGCTCCTCAGGGGTTCCGATGTTGAGAGGCAGCTCGTTGCTCAGTCCGTGAAATAGGTCTATGCCGTCTTGCCTGATGCATTTGGTTATGCCCCAGACTCGCCAAAGAGAGCGTAGGCGGCTCCATATTCCTTTCGGTGGAAAGCACAGCTTGAGTTGGCTTAGGGTTGGAATCTCTTTCAGATAGGGGATGCGTTGAGGCTTGGGAGTGTATAGGTGATACGTATTGTCGGGATGTCTTTCCGACAATATGCGAATGATAAATCTGCTGTAGTTGCCAAGTCCCGTACTGTTTTGGGCGGCTCTCTTGGCATCGAATCCTATTCTCATGCCTTGTCTTCTTAGTCTGTGTTATACCTCTTCCATTCTTTTCACTTCCCATCCGCTGAACTGGATGATGATCTTGTGCAATGTCGTGCCTTGGCGAAGTGCCTCCACCCTTGGGGCGGCGGCATAACGGTTTATTTGTTTTATTGCCTCTTGCCATTGCGTTTCGGCCTTGCTCTCAAAGTCTTTTGCCGGCAGCATCTTCAGTTCTATGATATAACTGTGCTTGGTAGGGTAGTGGGTCAAGTCTGGCAAAAGGAAGAAATCGCAATAGCCATGATTCAACTCAAGCTCTGGGGCGGTGATGTAATAGTTGCTCAGATAGAGATATGCCATGAAGAATCCTTGCAGGTTGCGTTCAGCCTCGATGCCATCACGCACGGAAGCCACTTCCGCGTAAGCTTTCGACATGAACCCGAGCACCTCTTGCCATTTGCCCTCGAAAGCCATGTAGGTCATCATGTATCCGAAATCATTCAGGTTGATGTGATTGATGTCTTGGTATTGCTCTTGCAGATAGCCATAATATTGGCGACGAACGTTGTTGTTGGGTATTCCAAGTACCAGCATGTCGCCTAAAGTACCCTTTATGGTAAGCATGCCATAGTAGAACAGCAGACTTGGGAATACTTCAGGCTTTACGATTTCGCTGGCAGGGAACGTCTCGTACAGATTTGCCACGATGCTTCCTTCTTCCGTGACCTTGCGTATGATGCCCTTGCGGTTGCCGTCCAACTTGTCAAGCTGGAGCAATCGCTTCATCTTGTTGTAGTCGGTCTTGGTGTTGGGGTCTATCATCTGCTTTGGTCCTTTGCCATTGTCCATATAATTTCGGAGATAGTATAAGACCATGTCACAATTGAAAACCCTGACATTGCTGTTTAAGCATTCTTCAGAGAAGCAATAGTTGTCATACCATGGCTTGATTTCCGCTATCATGGCCTCGATGTCGCTATTTGCGGGAATCTGCCCGGCATCGCGGTAGCGCGTGAACATCGCGCGCACGTCTTCCGTGCTGAATCCTAACATCTTGTCAAACTCCGGCCTTGTGGAGATGTGCCAACCTATGTTGAAGCCACTGGTCACGTCGTCCAAGGTGACAGGACTTACGCCCATCATGAAAATCTTGGCGAAAGACCCCTTGAACTTCTTGAAGTAGTCGCGGTAGAACCCGCTGGCGTGGGTCATGGCATGATACACTTCCTCACCCTGCTCGTTGAGCACGGTGTTGGTGAAGTTGTCGTATTCGTCGATGATCAGGTAAAGTTGGTAACTGTTTTCCTTTGCGCATTTTTGAATCATGGCAAGTTTTTCAGACGCGACTTTTGTCCCATACACGCCCTTTTCAATAATGTCTTTGTAGAAATCTGCGTATCTACTGACGAAACTGTCGAAGCAGATACAACAATATGAGTTGAAACGCTCTTCAAGGTTGTTGATATTGCCTCCCACTTGCGAAAAATCCAGTGAAAGTATTTGGTACTTGCCTTGTAAGCTCGTGGGATGGCTTCCAATCCACAAGTCACCGAAAATCTCTTGGAATTGGTCTTTTTTCTTGATGTCGTAGTAGGTCTCGAGCATGCTCAAGAACAAGCTCTTGCCAAAGCGGCGAGGACGTATGAATATCAGGTTGTCGGGTTGATTCTCCAACAACGGGATATACATGGTCTTGTCTACGTAATACTGATTTTCACGTATTACCCTTTCAAAGTCGGACACTCCGTATGGCACTCTTTTCGGCTCTATCATGGCGAAAACATTATATTTTTCGTAAAGTTACAAAATTATGCCCAAACAGGTA
>DAINOS010000028.1:5956-19024 GCA_036743855.1 Prevotella sp.
GCCTCACGTTGTCCCTTATCTGGGTGCTGCTTATGTCGTAGAGGCAAGTGTCGTAGATGTGCACGTTTTGGGGCAATGAAGACGCGTCTATGGGGCATTCGGGACGCGCGTAGACGGCTATGTCGCAATTGGAAAGAATATAGTCGGGCTTTGCCCAACGGTCAAAGACAAGCCAGTTGTCCGCGCCTATAATCAGCGTGAACCGACAGTTGGGGTAGTCGGCCTTGAGATGCTTCAGCGTGTTCCATGTGTAGGAGGGCTTGGGCAGGTGGAACTCATAGTCGGATGCCACGAGCCGCTTCTCGCCGGCGAGGGCTTGACGCGTGATGGCCAACCGCTCGTTGTCATCGAGAAGATCGGTCGCCGCTTTCTTCAGAGGGTTGAGCGGCGACACGAGAAACCACACCTCATCGAGGTGGGCGAGGCTGAGTATTTGCCTCGCCAAGCCTATGTGCCCTACGTGCACGGGGTTGAAACTGCCTCCGAAAATGCCTATGCGGAGGTCGCGCTGGCTGTCGGGCATGGCGGTTAGGCTTTAAGGAAATCGCTGACGAGACGGTAGGTGTCTTGCTTGGCTTTCTCCAAGTCGTCGTTGACGACAATGTGGTCAAACTCCTTGGCGAATGTCAGCTCATAAGCGGCCTTGGCAAGACGCTGCTCTATCACCTCGGGCGCGTCGGTGGCACGCTTCACGAGCCTGCGCCTTAACTCCTCTATTGATGGTGGCTGCACGAAGATGCTCAAGGCGCGCGCGCCGTAATGCTTCTTGATGTTGCAGCCGCCTTTCACGTCCACGTCGAACACCACGTTCTCGCCACGCTCGGCTTGGCTCTCCACCTGCGACTTCAGCGTGCCATAGAAGCGGTCGGCGTATACTTCCTCGTATTCGAGAAACTCGCCGTGGTTGATCTTGTCCTTGAATTGCTCAGGCGTGAGGAATAGATACTCCACGCCGTTTTTCTCCGTGCCGCGTGGGGCGCGCGTGGTGGCGCTTATCGAGAAGGCGAGGTTCAACTCGGGGTGCTCATTCATCAGCCACTGCACGATGGTGCTTTTGCCTGAACCGCTTGGAGCGGAAAAAATTATCAATTTGCCAGTCATGTCATTCTTGTCTGTTACAATGCGTTCAAAACCTGCTCCTTGATTTGCTCAAGCTCATCCTTCATCTTCACCACGATGTTTTGCATCTCCGCTTGGTTGCTCTTCGAGCCGGTGGTGTTGATTTCGCGTCCCATCTCCTGCGCTATGAAGCCGAGCTTCTTGCCGTTGGGCTGGTCCTCTGCCATGGTCTCGCGGAAATATTTCAGGTGGTTGGCGAGGCGTTGCTTCTCCTCGCTGATGTCGAGCTTCTCGATATAATAGATGAGCTCTTGCTCAAGGCGGTTCTTGTCGTATTGCACTTCCGGAATCTGCTCCAGGCCTTTTATTATCGTCTCCTTGATTTTCGGCACGCGGCTCTTCTCGTAAGGCTCGATGCTGTGGAGGAGCTTCTCGATGTTGTCAACCTTCTCGTGGAACTTCTTTTCCAGCGCGGCGCCTTCCTGCTTGCGAAACGCCACGAGGTTGTCCACCGCCTGCTCTATCGCGCCTTTCACCACTTCCCATTCCTCATCGCTGAGCTCCTCGACATTGGTCTTGGTGAGCACGTCGGGCATGCGTGTCAACGTGCTGAACCAGTCGGTGGGCTCTGGTATGCCCGTCGTTTCGGAGATGGCCTTCAGCTGCTTGTAGTAGTTTTCCACGAGAGCGGCGTTGATTGGCGTGGCGTCAGTCCCAGCGTCTTTCTCCGTCCAAAGCGCGAAGTCGACCTTGCCGCGTGAGAGCTTCTTTGCGATATACTGCCTTATCTCCATCTCCTTCTCGCGATAGAGCGGAGCGACACGCGTGGAGAGGTCAAGGGCCTTGCTGTTGAGCGATTTTATCTCAACGTTGATTTTCTTGTCTTTGTAAACCACTACGGACTTGCCGTAGCCCGTCATAGAGAGTATCATACTTATTTGTGCGTTAAATTTCTGCAAAAGTACAAAATTGGATGGAAAAAGGAGTAAATTTGCACTTTATTAAGAATAATATCGACATAATACGCGTATAAGTATGTCTTGTATATTGAATATTGAGACAAGCACCAACGTTTGTTCAGTGGCAGTAAGCCAGGACGGTGCTTGCATTTTTGAGAAAGAGGATCACTCTGGACCCAACCATGCGGAGCGTTTAGGCTCTTTTGTTGACGAGGCTCTGTCGTTCACCGACAACCACGGCATTCCTTTCGACGCCGTGGCCGTGAGTTGTGGCCCAGGCAGTTACACGGGCCTTCGCATTGGCGTGAGCATGGCGAAGGGCATTTGCTATGGCCGCGGTCTCAAGCTCTTGGGCGTGCCCACGTTGGAGATTCTCTGTGTGCCCGTGCTCTTGCACGAGATGGTGAAGGAGGAGAACGCGTTGCTCTGCCCCATGCTCGACGCCCGTCGCATGGAAGTCTATGCCCAACTCTTCGACCGTTCGCTGCACGAGGTGCGACCCATCCACGCCGACGTGGTGGAGGCCGACACCTACAATGAGTGGCTCGACAAGGGACCCGTGTATTTCTTCGGCGACGGAGCCAAGAAGTGCAAGGAGGTCATCAATCACCCCAACGCCCACTTCATCGACGACATAGAGCCGTTGGCCAAGAACATGATGCCGCTGGCGGAAAAGCGCATGGCGGACCAGAAGTTTGAGGACGTGGCCTACTTCGTGCCTTTCTACTTGAAGAATTTCGTGGCAAAGCTGCCCCGCAAGCTCCTTTAAACCACATAATCTAATTTCATGTTGATGAACATCCAAGGTTTAGACTATAACACTCAGCGAGAAAAACTCGTGTTGCCGGAATATGGGCGCGAGGTACAGAAGATGGTGAACTATTGCATGACGCTGCCCGACCGTGACGAGCGCTTGCGCTGCGCCTGCACCATAATAGACACCATGGAGCTGATGAACCCGCAGTTGGCGCAAACCGACAACTACAAGCAGAAGCTCTGGGACCAGCTCGCGCTGATTAGCGATTTCAAGCTCGACATAGACTGGCCCGTAGACATATCCAAGGCAAAGGTGATAAACGAGAAGCCGCAGCCGCTCAAATATGAGACCAGCAAGATACCGGTGCGTCACTATGGCAAGCTGGTGTTTGAACTCTTCAACAAGCTGAAGACCATGGAGCCAGGCGAGGAGCGCGACCAGCTGACGGCACTCACCGCCAACCAGATGAAGCGTGACCTCGTGCAATGGGGACATGGCCTTTGCGATGACGAGAAGGTGGCGAGCGACCTTGCCAACTTCACCGACGGAAAGATTCAGCTCGACCTCGACCACTTCAAGTTTGAGCGAGTGGACATGAGAGCCTTGGCGCCAGCCAACAATGGCAAGAAACGCAAGAAAAAATAGACTGGACTTATGGAGTCATTCATAATAGAAGGTGGACACCAGCTTGAGGGTACCATCACCCCGCAGGGCGCCAAAAACGAGGCGTTGGAGGTGATATGCGCGTCGTTGCTCACAAGCGAGCCAGTGCGCATAACCAACGTGCCCGACATCCTTGATGTCAACAACCTCATAAAGCTGTTGAAGGACGTGGGAGTGAAGGTGACGCGCAACAGCCGCCACGACTATACGTTCCAGGCAGACGAAGTGAACCTGGACTTCCTCGACAGCGTGGATTTCGTGAAGAAGTGCTCTCGTCTTCGCGGTTCGGTGTTGATGTACGGCCCGTTGCTCGGTCGTTTCGGCAAGGCCACCGTGGCCAAGCCTGGCGGCGACAAGATAGGCCGCCGCCGTCTCGACACCCATTTCCTCGGGTTCAAGCACCTGGGCGCGAAGTTCGTGTTTGATGAGGCGCGCGACGTTTATCAGATACATGGCGACCGTCTCAAGGGCACTTACATGCTCCTTGATGAGGCATCGGTCACAGGCACCGCCAACATCATCATGGCGGCTGTCATGGCGAAAGGCACCACCACGATATATCACGCGGCGTGCGAGCCTTACATTCAGCAGCTCTGCCACCTCCTCAATCACATGGGAGCCAACATCTCGGGCATAGCCAGCAATCTCGTGACCATTGTCGGCGTTGACCACCTGCATGGAGCCACGCACCGTGTGCTTCCCGACATGATAGAGGTGGGGTCTTTCATCGGCATGGCGGCGATGGTCGGCAATGGCATACGCATAAAAGACGTGTCGCTGCGCAACCTCGGTCCCATTCCAGACGCTTTCCGTCGTCTGGGCGTGAGGCTGAAGGCCGATGGCGACGACTTGGTCATCCCTCATCAGGCACACTATGTGGTCGATTCTTTTATCGACGGCACGATCATGACCCTTGCCGACGCGCCTTGGCCAGGTCTCACCCCTGACCTGCTCTCCGTGCTGCTCGTGGTGGCTACGCAGGCGCGTGGCACCGTGCTCATTCACCAGAAAATGTTTGAGAGCCGCCTCTTCTTCGTGGACAAGCTCATCGACATGGGCGCGCAAATCATACTTTGCGATCCTCACCGCGCCGTGGTGGTGGGTCAAGACCACCGCATACAGCTCAGGGCTGGACGCATGTCGAGCCCTGACATTCGCGCGGGCATTGCCCTGCTCATAGCCGCCATGAGCGCGAAAGGCACGAGCCGCATAGAGAACATAGGACAGATAGACCGTGGCTACGAGGACATAGAGAAGCGTCTTAACGGCCTGGGGGCCAATATTCAGCGTGTCGATGATTAAGCTCAGTGATGTATATCGCATAGGCAGTCTTGGCAAGCCTCATGGGGTGAAAGGGGAGATAGCCTTCCCTTTCGATGATGACGTGTTCGACCGCCAAGACGCCGATTTCGTTTTCGTCATGATCGACGGGTTGCTTGTGCCGTTTTTCTTTGAGGAATACCGTTTCAGTTCCGATGTCGTGGCACTGGTCAAGTTTGAGGGCATCGACACTCTCGACCAAGCCTCCGACCTCACGGGTTGCGATGTCTATTTCCCGCGCGACGCTTCCGACGATGACGCCCCAACAGTGTCAAAGGCTGAGCTCGTGGGCTTCAAGCTCGTGGACGCGTCAACAGGCGTCGTGGCAGGCACGGTGACGGCAATCGACGACTCCACTGCCAACCCGCTATTCGTGGTAGACACTACAAATGGCGAGACGCTGATTCCGGCAAGCCATGAGCTTGTAAAGGCGATAGACAAGAAAAAACAAACCATCACGGTTGAAATACCCGAAGGGTTGCTGTCGTTGTAGCGGCATTCCCCATGACGGATTATTATCATTGTAGAAAACGTTTAGATGAAGAAACAAATTTGCATACTTGGCTCCACGGGTTCAATAGGCACGCAAGCCCTCGACGTGATAAGGCAGCACCCTGACCTTTACGAGGCTTACGCGTTGACCGCCAACGACAGCGTGGATAAACTTGCCGAGCAAGCCCGCGAGTTCAATCCTGCCGCGGTGGTGATTGCCAACGAGGCTCACTATGAAGAACTGAAAGCCAAGCTCGCCGACACCGACGTGAAGGTCTACGCCGGCCACAAGGCACTGTGCGAGATAGTGGAGGCTGGACCGGTGGACATGGTGCTTGCGGCCCTCGTGGGTTTCGCCGGCCTGGAACCGACCGTTCGCGCGATCAAGGCGCGCAAGAAGATATGCCTTGCAAACAAGGAGACATTGGTCGTGGCAGGCGAGCTCATCCTCGACCTTGTGGGAAAATACCATGTTGACCTATTGCCTGTCGACTCGGAGCACTCGGCGATATTCCAGTGCCTGGTGGGTGAGGAGATGAACGAGGTGGACAAGATTCTCCTGACCTGTTCGGGAGGGCCTTTCCGCAACTTCACCCATGAGCAGTTGCTCACGGTGACGGCTGCCGACGCGCTTCGCCACCCCACATGGAAGATGGGCGCGAAGATTACCATCGACTCGGCGTCGCTCATGAACAAGGGCTTTGAGGTCATGGAGGCAAAATGGCTCTTTGGCGTGCCTGCCGACAAGATAGAGGTGCTGGTGCATCCGCAGAGCGTCGTACATAGTGGCGTGCAGTTCAAGGATGGCGCGGTGAAGGCGCAGCTCGGCGTTCCCGACATGAGGCTTCCCATACAGTATGCTTTCTCTTTCCCAAAGCGACTCTCGCTCAATGGCGACCGCCTGGATCTTTTCAGCACACAGAAGCTGGAGTTCTTCAAGCCAGACGTGCGCAAGTTCCCATGCTTGCGTTTGGCTTACGAGGCCATTCACGAGGGAGGCAACATGCCGTGCATACTGAATGCCGCCAACGAGGTGGCCAATGCCGCCTTCCGACGTGGCGAGTGCTCTTTCCTCGGCATGGCGGATGTCATAGAGCAGACCATGCGGCAGGCTTCGTTTGACAAGACCCCGAATCTCGACACTTATTTCCAAACCGACGCGGAGGCACGCGAGATTGCTGCCTCGTTGCTGAAGGCTTAACACATTAATAATAAAACAAATGGAAGTTTTCCTCATAAAGCTATTACAATTCATCCTCTCCATCTCTCTCCTTGTGCTCCTCCACGAGGGTGGTCACATGGTAGCCGCGAAGCTCTTTGGCGTGAGGGTGGAGAAGTTTTTCATCTTCTTCGATGTCAGCCTTGGCAAGTGGAGCGGCAAGCTCTTCAGTTTCAAGCCTCGCAAGTCTGACACCGAGTATGGCATGGGTTGGCTGCCCCTGGGCGGCTACTGCAAGATTGCCGGAATGATAGACGAGAGCATGGATACCGAGCAGATGAAGCGCGCGCCGGAGCCATGGGAGTTTCGCGTGAAGCCGGCGTGGCAGCGTCTCATCATCATGGTCGGTGGTGTCACGGTCAACTTCATCCTCGCGCTATTCATCTATTCCATGATAATGTTCCATTGGGGCGAGAGCTATGTCCGCGTGGCAGACATGACGCAGGGCATGAAGTTCAACAAGGAGGCCAAGTCTTATGGATTCAAGGATCACGACATCCTTCTCGGCACCGACATCCGTCCGTTCAAGGACTTTGGCGGCGACGTGTTTCGCGACATCTCGGAGGCCAAGTATTGCGACGTGATGCGCGGCGGCAAGAAAGTGCGCGTCAACTTGCCAGGCAATCTCAACCTGCTTGACATGCTCAAGGTGACCCCACAGTTTGTTCGTCCTTTCGTTCCTGCTGTCGCCGACACCGTGTTCCAGACCATACCCGTGACCGACAACGACTCTGTTGAGTCTCCGGCATGGAAGGCTGGCATGCGCAAGGGTGACAAGATCCTTGCCGTCAATGGCAAGGCCATCGACTCTTACAATGAGTTCACCGAGGCGGTGGGTGTCATCAGCGACCAGCTGGCCGCCGTCAACACGCATAAGGACAGCTTGCGCCTTCGCACCGTATCGCTCGTGATAGAGAAAGCCAACGCCAAGCGCGACACGGTCACGGCCATGCTCACGCCCGATGCCAAACTCGGCTTTGCCGTGGGGGGACCGGAGTATATGTACAAGGACAAGATTACCCATGTGAGTTACAGCTTCTTGGCGAGCTTCCCGGCTGGCGTGAAATATGGTTGGGACGTGTTGTCTGGCTATGTCAGCGACATGAAATACGTGTTCACTGCCGACGGCGCCAAGAGTCTTGGTGGTTTTGGGGCCATAGGCTCCTTGTTCCCCCAGACATGGGATTGGCATGCATTCTGGATGATGACGGCATTCCTGAGCATCATCCTCGCCTTCATGAACATTCTTCCCATTCCCGCGCTCGATGGCGGCCACGTGCTGTTCCTTCTCTATGAGATAATCACTCGCCGCAAGCCTTCGGAGAAGTTCCTCATCAAGGCTGAGTATGTAGGCATCACGGTGCTCATCTTGCTGATGGTGGTGGCCAACCTCAACGACATATTGCGCTGGATAGGCGTCATGTAGGTCGCTGGTCACGCGGCATCATTATAACGCACGATAATAACGAAAATCATTATAGAAACAATGAAAAAACTATTGACACTGGCTTTGCTGATGCTTGTAGGCATCATGGCCAATGCCCAAATGCTGGACCCTGTGAAGTTTTCTACCACGTTGAAGACCAACAACAGCGCAGAGGGCGAAATCGTTTTCACGGGAAAGATCAGCAGCGGCTGGCATGTATATAGCACCGGCTTGGGCGGTGACGGCCCCACCTCTGCCACGTTTAATGTGAACAAGCTCGATGGTGTGCAGCTCGTGGGCAAGTTGGAGCCACGCGGTCATGAGATAAAGAAGTATGACCAGCTCTTCGAGATGAACCTTCGCTATTTCGAGGGCAGTGTGCAGTTTGTGCAAAAGGTGAAGTTCACAAAGCCAAACTATCACATCGACGCTTACCTTGAATATGGCGCTTGCAACGACCAGAACTGCATGCCTCCCACGAGCGTGGAGATAAAGAAGAGCGGCAAGAGCCCTGCTGTGGCTGGCGACGTGAAGCAAGACGCTCAGGATGCGCAGGACGAAGCTGCCGTGGCCGTGGGCGATGAGGTCGCCCCGACCGCTGCCGCCCAAGGCACCGATTCGGTCAATGCCGATTCTCTTGCCGCAGCCAACGCCGCGGCGACAGCGTCTCTCTCTCAGAGCGACAAGGACGCGCTTTGGAAGCCTGTCATCAAGCAGTTGCAGCAGTTTGGTGGCACCAACGACCTGGCAAACCACTCATTATTATATATATTCCTCATGGGTATCGTTGGCGGCTTGCTGGCTTTGGTCATGCCGTGCATCTGGCCCATCATCCCCATGACGGTGAGCTTCTTCCTCAAGCGTTCAAAGGACAACAAGAAGCGTGGCGTGCGCGATGCCGTCATCTATGGCATATCCATCATCGTCATCTATCTTGCCCTTGGCATAGGTGTCACCGCCATCTTCGGCCCGTCAACGCTCAACGCGCTGTCTACCAACGCCGTGTTCAATATCTTCCTATTCCTCTTGCTCGTGGTCTTCGCCGTGAGCTTCTTCGGTTGGTTTGAGATTAAGCTCCCCGACAGTTGGGCCAACAAGGTCGACAACAAGGCATCGAGCACCACAGGTCTCATCTCCATCTTCCTCATGGCATTCACGCTCGTGCTCGTGAGCTTCTCGTGCACGGCGCCAATCATCGGCCTCTTGCTCGTGCAGACCGTCACGTCCGGCGACTGGCTCGCTCCTGCCGTTGGCATGTTTGGCTTTGCCATAGCCCTGGCGGTGCCTTTCGCGCTGTTCGCCATGTTCCCGACGCTCATGAAGAAGAGCCCGCGCAGCGGCTCATGGATGGATCAAATCAAGGTTGTGCTCGGCTTCGTGGAGTTGGCGTTCTCGCTCAAGTTCCTCTCCGTGGCTGACCTCGCCTATGGCTGGCACATCATGGACCGCGAGGTATTCCTCTCTCTCTGGATAGTCATCTTCATGGCCCTTGGCGCTTATCTCGTGGGCTGGCTCAAGTTTCAGCAGGATGCCATTGGCGGCGACTTGCAAAAGCCAATGCCTGTTCCGGCCATAATGCTCGGCTTGTGCTCCTTCGCGTTCGCCATATACATGATTCCCGGACTCTGGGGCGCTCCTTGCAAGGCGGTGTCCGCGTTCGCGCCTCCTATCACCACACAAGACTTCAACCTCAACAACCACGTGGTAGAGGCCAAGTATAAGGATTACGAGGCTGGCATGGCAGCGGCAAAGGCTCAGGGCAAGCCCGTGATGCTCGACTTCACAGGCTATGGTTGCGTCAACTGCCGCAAGATGGAGGCTTCGGTATGGACAGACCCATCAGTGGCTGAGAAGCTGGAGAAG
This sequence comes from Prevotella sp., assembly GCA_036743855.1. Classification (GTDB taxonomy): domain Bacteria; phylum Bacteroidota; class Bacteroidia; order Bacteroidales; family Bacteroidaceae; genus Prevotella. The sequence continues at coordinate 15,715 of DAINOS010000028.1, forward strand.
GACTACGTGCTCATCTCGCTCTATGTGGACGACAAGACCAAGTTGCCACAGCCTATGGAGGTGACCATGCCAAACGGTCAGAAGCGCACGCTTCACACCGTGGGCGACAAGTGGAGTTATCTGCAGAGCCATAAGTTCGGGGCCAACGCCCAGCCGTTCTACGTCACGCTCGACAACAATGGCAACGTGCTCTCTGGCTCGTTCACTTACAAGGAGGATGTCTCGGCTTATCTCGACTTCCTCAAGAAGGGTCTCGATGCTTACAAGAAATAGTATGGCGCAGGGGCCGCACCCTGCAAGCCATACTGTAAACATCTATTAATTTGCAATTGGATCATGCTTGACAAAGATACACGTGAACAAATCATCGCGCTGATCAAGCGGCAAGTGGTGCCTGCCGTGGGCTGCACTGAGCCCATGGCGGTGGCGCTTTGCACGGCGAGGGCAACCGAGGACTTGGGCAAACGCCCGGAAAAGATACAGGTTCTCTTGAGCGGCAACATGCTGAAAAACGCCATGGGCGTCGGCATACCTGGCACTGGTATGATAGGCTTGCCCATTGCCGTGGCGCTGGGTGCCATAGTGGGCAAGAGCCAATACCAGCTTGAGGTTATAAAGGATCTCACGCCAGACACGCTTGAGGAGGGCAAGGCTTACATTGCCGACCCACGCCGCATCGACATCAAGTTGAAGGAAAATATATCCGAGAAACTGTATATTGAGGTCACTTGCGTGGCTGGCGATGACAGTGCCACGGCGGTCATAGCCGGAAGCCATACCAACTTCGTCTATGAGTGTTGCAACGGCAAGGTGTTGCTCGACAAGCGTCAATGCACCGAAAGCACCGAGGAGCACAAGGGATTGAACCTCAACATGAGGACTGTGTGGGAGTTTGCCACTACCGCTCCCCTTGAAGAGATTGCCTTCATGAAGGAGGCGCGCGACTACAACATCCGCGCTGCCGAGGAGAGCCGCAAGGGCAACTACGGCCACTGCCTGGGCAAGACCATCGACCGTCCGCTGAGCCATGGCATCTTTGGCGATTCCATATTCTCACACATCATCTCCGAGACGGCACTTGCCTGCGACGCGCGTATGGGCGGTGCCATGATTCCGGTGATGAGCAACAGCGGTTCTGGAAACCAAGGCATCTGTGCCACCAATCCAGTGGCGGTGTTTGCCAAGGAGAATGAAAACACTGAGGAAGAGCTGATTCGCGCGCTTACCCTCTCGCACCTCACCGCCATATACATCAAGCAGAGCCTTGGCACGTTGTCGGCCCTTTGTGGCTGTGTAGTGGCGAGCACGGGCGCGAGCTGCGGCATAGTTTATCTCATGGGAGGCGACTACGACCGCGTGTGCGCCGCGATACAAAACATGGTGGCCAACCTCACGGGCATGATATGCGACGGGGCAAAGCCATCGTGCAGCATAAAGATTTGCTCGGGCGTGTCTTCCGCGCTACTTTCCGCGCTCCTGTCCATGCAGCACCATCAGGTCACAGCAGCCGAAGGCATCGTTGACAACGACGTTGACAAGAGCATACACAACCTCACGTCAATTGGCAAGGAGGCCATGAATCCCACCGATGACATGGTGCTCGACATCATGACGCACAAGAGCTGCTAACCACCTTTTATTCTCCCAACTTCCTCCACACTTCAAGAAACTCGCGGTGGTCGAGTTTCTTGTCGAAGGAGACCTTTATGTCCGCGCTGGTCAGCGTGTCGTAAGCCTGTTGTGAAATGTATTCGGCAAACACCTCCACTACGCCTCCGTCTACCATCATAGCGGCGGCTGACCGCCCAACGGCTTTCACCGCTACCTTGGCATCGTAGAGCAGTTCGGGTTCATCGTTCATGATGTTGTAGAGACGGCGCACGCCCTGTCCGTCGAATGTGCTGATGCGGCCATCGTGAAGCACCACAAGCGTGTGTTGCTCATTGTGGAGTGTATCAATTAGTTCTTGCATCATAGTGCTTTCAGTCTTTAGAGGGTTTATGCTGCAAATATAAGCAATATTTCTGACTTCTTTCAAAATTGGGCGTAAAAAAGTTAGCCTTCTGAACCGAAACAGGACGCAAATGCTTAATTTTGCTGTGAAATACGACTACAAATAATGAAAATCATTTTTAAGCATTCCGTTTTCTTTACCGTCCTGCTGTCGTTCGTGCTCTCTTCGTGCACGGACAGGGCTGGCAAGTCGGCTCATCATCCTTTTCGCAATGAGGTGGTGCTGAAGACCACGCCAGTGAAAGACCAAGGGCACAGCGAGCTTTGTTGGGCTTATGCCATGCTTGCCACCATAGAGACGGAGCGACTGGAAATGGGCGATTCCGTGAATCTCTCGCCCGACTATCTCGCTCGCTTGTGGTTGCAAGAGCAGACGCATGCTTATTACCTCACGCGTGGCAGGGTAAGGGTGTCGCTCCGTGGCATGGCCACGATGACGCTGAGGCTCATGGATCGCTATGGCGTTGAGCCATACGACAGCTACCATCCCTTCGGCAGCGTAAACTACGGCTCCCTTTGCCGTGAGGCCATGCAGGTGGCGCGCGCGTCGAGGAGCTTGCGAATGCTCGACAAGAGGCTTGGCGACAATCTCGACAGGCAGATAGGTTATCTTCCGCCGACGCTTTTCATGCTTGGCATGAGCTATACCCCGCGCCAGTTTGCCGAGAGTGTCTGTGTAGATGGCGACTACGTGGCGTTGACCAGTTTCACCCATCATCCTTTTGGCAAGCCTTTCGTGATGGAGTCGGCAGACAACCGAATGCTCGACACCTTCCGCAATGTCCCTATCGACCAGTTGATGAAGACCATAGTCCAATCCCTGCGACATGGACACCCATTGTGTTGGGAGGGCGACACTTCCGAGCCAGGTTTCAACTTCCAGCGCGGCGTCGCCACATTGCCCGATGAGCGTCACGAGCCTACGCAAGCTGAACGCCAGCGGGCTTTCGAGCAGTTCCAGACCACCGACGACCATTGCATGGAGCTGTGCGGTCTCGCGAAAGACGCCAATGGACATCTCTTTTTCATCGCCAAGAACTCATGGGGAACCGACAATCCCTACCATGGCTTCATGTATCTGAGCTACAACTATGTGCGCATGAAGACAATAGCGGTGGTGGTGAGAAATTTTTCTTAGAAAGATTTTGACCCTATGAAGATTTAACCACGGCTTGGTACTGGCAATACCAAGCCGTGGCTTTTTTCGAGTACAAACTTTTCGTTAGGTTAGCTCATTTAATATTTACCCCAGTTCGGGATAAGGAAATGTTAAAAAAGCAAGGTAAAAAGTTGGTAG
>DAINOS010000029.1:0-18992 GCA_036743855.1 Prevotella sp.
ATCGTCGAGAGCATGGCGGCAATGGTCATCCTCGATGGCTACCTGATGAACAAGACGGTGAAACTATAATCTCATAAGAAATAAGGCATTATGATGGAAAAGCCTGTTGTGATAGAGAGTGCCGACGTGAGCCAGGCAGCGGAGATAGCCTCGCTCATCATGGAGGCGATGGACTACGACTGTTGTCGCAATTTCGCGGGTCCGAATCATACCTTGGACGATTTCCGGCTGATGATGACCAAGCTCGTCGCCATGGACGACAGCCAATATTCATATCGCAACACCCTCGTGGCCATGGTCGGCGGCGAGGTGGCGGGATGCCTCGTGGCTTACGACGGCAAAGACTTGCTCCGGTTGCGCAGGCGTTTCGTGGAAGAGGCGCGCGAGGCCTTTGGCCGCGACTTCTCAGCCATGGACGAGGAGACGAAGGCTGGCGAATATTACCTCGACTCGCTTTGTGTGAAAAAAGACTTCCGCAAGCGAGGCATAGCCACAAGTCTCATACAGGAGGCCGTCCGCCGGCATGGCACCCAGCCCATTGGGTTGCTCGTGGATCACACCCATCCTTGGGCGGAGCGCCTCTACCGTGCCATAGGCTTCGAGTTTGTGGATGAGACCATGTGGGGCGGCCATGCCATGAACCACCTCCAGCTTATGCCAAAGTAACCATTCACGGCTTGGTATTGCCACTACCACGCCGTTTTTTTTTGTACCACGCTTTGGTATTACGAATACCACGCCGTGGTAGCGTGTGTACCACACCGTGGTATTGCCACTACCACGGCGTGGTACTCGGAGTACCAAAACGTGGTATTTTTCTGGTACAAGCCAAAAAAATCAAAATTTTTCTTGTGGCATATCATTATTTTACCTAACTTTACAAAAAATTTAGAGATATTGCCGCTAAACCTATAATCTTTTAGACTTGCGCAATTATACTTTTACTATTAACATACACTGACATGAGTAAGGACATTAAACCTAAAAATCAGCTGAAGACAGCCTTGCTTTTTTGCGCGCTGACTTCCATGTCTCCTGTGTTTGGGGATGGCTCAGAAGCTATGGCAAACGGATTTACCCCTCCCAGTAGCAGCATCTTGCAACAGAAGCAAGTGGCTACCGGACGCGTGGTGGACAACCAAGGCGAGCCGCTCATTGGCGTGACGGTGATGGAAGCCGGAACCAACAACGGCACCGTGACCGACCTCGACGGTAAATTCTCCTTGAACCTGAAAAACCCTAACAGCAAGCTCGCCATTTCCTACGTGGGCTATACCTCGCAGACCCTGCAAGCCTCTGGCAACATGAAGATTACCTTGAAGCCTGAGAACAAGGAGCTGAACGAGATTGTGGTCGTGGGTTATGGCACCCAGAAGAAGGTGAACCTCACCGGTTCTGTCTCATCTGTGGACAGCAAGGTGCTGGAAAGCCGTCCTATACAGAACCTTCAGAGCGGACTCCAAGGCTTGATGCCTGGTGTCACCATCAGCGGCACCAACGGCGCGCCTGGCATGGATGCCGGTAGCATCAACGTGCGTGGCGTGGGAACGCTCAACTCTTCTTCACCTTATATATTGATAGACGGCGTTGAGTCGGGCACCATGAGCAGCCTTGACCCCAACGACATCGAGAGCATATCCGTGCTGAAGGATGCCGCCTCCGCCGCCATCTACGGCTCCAAGGCAGCCAACGGCGTTATCCTTATCACCACCAAGCGTGGCAAGAGCGGCAAGCCTCAAGTGACCTACAACGGATATATCAGCCTCCAGAACCCAACCAGCTTGATAGACCGTCTGGACTCTTACGAGTATGCCCACATGCTCAACGACGCGCTTGAGAGCGAGGGCAAGGCAAAGAAGTTCGCCACGGAAGAGGAGATAAACGCCCTGCCAAATACCGACTGGTACGACTTGGCTTACAAGACAGGTACCTTGCAGCACCACAACGTGAGCGTGAACGGCGCCACGGAAAACGTCAACTATCTCGCTTCGGTGGGATACCTGAAACAGACGGGTATCTTGCCGAATGCCGGACGTGAGCAGTTCAACGGACGCACAAACCTTGAGATGAAAATCAACAGCCGCCTCACCGCTCGCTTGAACCTCTCGTTTATCAAGAACGATTACAGCGACCCTTCATCAGCGTATGCCGGTGGCAGCTCCGACCAGATTATCCGTCAGCTCAACTTGATAGCGCCATGGATTACCGCTCGCTACGACGACGGCACGTGGGGAACCATCTCCGACGGTAGCCCTATCGCATGGCTCGACAATGGCTTGAAGGTGAACCGCAAGAACACCAACTTCACGGGACTTCTCGGCGTGGACTACAAGATTTGGGACGGACTGACAGCCAAGGTGAGCGCGTCTTACGTCAACAACAACCAAAACTACAGCTATTTCCAAAAGTACTTCGTATACAACGCCAACAAGAAGACCGACCCCAACTTCCTCGACGACAGGCTCTACAAGTGGGAGCGCAAGACATTCGAGGCATTGCTCACCTACAACAAGACCTTCGGTCAGCACACCGTGGGCGCGTTGGCAGGATGGCACGCCGAGGGCTACGACTATAAATATTCGTATGCTTATCGCCAAAACTTCCCAAACAACGAGGTGACCGACATCAATGCCGGTGACGTGTCCACGCAGAAGGCACAGGGCTATACCCGCGAGCTGAACATGCTCTCATGGTTTGGCCGTATCAACTACGACTTCGCCGGTCGTTACCTCTTCGAGGCCAACCTCCGTGCCGATGCCTCCAGCCGCTTCGCCGACGGTCATCGCTGGGGCTATTTCCCATCGTTCTCAGCAGGATGGCGCGTGAGCGAGGAGCCTTTCATGGAGGGCGCTAAGTCTTGGCTCTCCAACTTCAAGATTCGCGCTTCTTGGGGTCAGCTTGGCAACCAGGAGGCCTTGACCGACTATTATCCGTCCATCAACACCTATAGTGTCGATGCCAAGTATCCTTTCGACAACAAGGTGAACGCGGGTTATTACCAGAGCTCTTACAAGATCAACACCATCACTTGGGAGAAAGCCACGACATGGGGCATCGGCGTTGACTTGGGATTCCTCAACGGCAAGATCAACACCACCATCGACTACTACAACCGTCTCACCGACGGCATCTTGATTTCCGTGGACGCTCCTTACGAGTTCGCGTTGGGCAGTTACCTCGACAACGTGGGCAAGATGCGCAACCAAGGCTTTGAGATGAGCTTCAACTACAACGACAAGTTCGGTGACGTGACGTTTGGCGCGGCTTTCAACATCGCCTACAACAAGAACAAGATTGAGAGCATGCCAGGCAAGGGCTACGTGGACGCTTCGGATGGATACAACCAGCGCAACGCTACCGGTCACGAATACAAGAGTTACTACGTGTACCAGGCCGACGGATTCTTCAACTCTGACGAGGAAGCCAAGCAGTACATGGACTACTATTGGCCAGCCGACGGCTCGAAGGGCGCTTGCCCGTTTGGTGGCGGCGACTTCAAGGGTGGCGACCTGAAATATGTGGACACCAACCACGACGGAAAGATAAACAAGGACGACCGCATCTACGCTGGCAGCTCAATGCCACGCTGGACGTTCGGCTTGAACCTCAACGCGGCTTGGAAGGGCTTTGACCTCTCCTTGTTCTTCAACGGCCAGTTCAAGGCTTATCGCTACTTCGACGCATACGAGGTTGAAGGCGCTTTCGTGGGCGACAGCTCTCACCCGGCTACCATCTGGAGAGACTCTTGGACCTACAACAAGACCAACCCGAAGATGCCACGCCTCTTTACCAACACCAACTCTCCAAGCTCAACGCGTAATAACGTTTCCACCTTCTGGCTCAAGAACGTGTCTTATTGCCGCTTGAAGAACCTGCAGTTTGGTTACACTCTGCCTAAGTCGGCACTCGCGTTCCTGCATGTCAACAAGGTGCGCGTCTACTACTCTTGCGAGAACCTCTTCACCATCGACGGTCTCGACATCAATGTGGACCCAGAGGCAACGAGCCAGCGACTCAGCTCTTACCCATTGCTTCGCACCCACTCATTCGGCTTGAGCGTAACATTCTAACAATCTTAAAAGAACATCATTATGAGAAATCTTAGAAAATACATATACATCGGCATGACGGCACTCTTGGCGACCTCATGCTCCGATTTCCTGGACACCAACCCAAAGGATGCCCTCTCGCCTGCCACCACCTGGCAGACGCAAGACGATGCCGAGAAGTTCCTCGTGGGCTGTTACGACAAGTGGCAAGACCAGTACGACTCTGGTTGGGGTTGGGATGGCTTCCTGCTCTATTGGGACGGCACCTCCGACTTCGGCTACGATCAGTTCTCGTGGGAGGGCTATACGCCTATCGGCAACGGAACGTTGACTGCCACCAGCGGCAGGGATTGGTACGACTTCACCCACATACGCCGCGTCAATGAGCTGTTGGCCAACATCGACAAGTGCAACATCTCCGACGACGTGAAGAAGGACATCACGGCGCAGGCACGCTGGATACGCGCCTATCGCTATTTCTTGATGAACTGGAACTATGGTGGCGTGCCTATCATCGACAACTATGCCACGGCTGCCGAGGCCATGGTGCCCCGCAAGAGCGAGCAGGATGTGAAGGACTACATAGAGAAAGAGCTCGACGACCTCGTGAACGACATCAACGACAAGCCCGCTTCTCGCGGACGTGTGGCAAAGGGCGCTGCCTTGGCTCTCCGCATGCGCGAGGCCCTCTATTATGGCGAGTATGACGTGGCGAAGGATCGCGCCGAGAAGATTATCGCCCTCAACCAGTATGAGCTGGATCCTGACTATGCCAACCTCTTCACCGTGGCTGGACAAGACTCAAAGGAGATTATCCTCGCGGTGCAGGCAGTGGAGAACGACTACTACAACGACGTGATTGGCCGTATGTACAACAACGCCGATGGTGGCTGGTCGTCTATCGTGCCTACCTACGGGCTTATAGATGAGTATGAGATGAAAAACGGTCTTACGAAGGATGAGGAAGGCTCTGGCTACGACCCCGTTCACCCGTTCTACAATCGTGACCCTCGCATGGCGATGACCGTCACCTATCCTGGTGCCAACTATATCAACGCCAATGGCCAAGAGGCCATCTACAACAGTCTTGACAAGACCATCGACGGAAGCTCCAACGCCAACTATTATCTCGGGGCAGACAACTGCTCGAAGACGGGTCTGACATGGGCCAAGTACCTTGCGCCGATGAACCAGTATTCCAACATCTGGAACACCAAGTGCCAACCCATCGTCTTCCGCTATGCCGAGGTGCTGCTCACCTATTGCGAGGCAGCCAACGAGCTGAACGGTCCTTCCGCCCAAATTTACACCTACCTGAACATGGTGCGCAATCGTGCCGGAATGCCCGACGTGGACCAGGCGAAGTATAACACCAAGGACAAGCTGCGCGAGCTGATTCATCGTGAGCGCGCCGTGGAGTTCGCTGGCGAGGGCCTTCGCCGCGCCGACATCCTGCGCTGGAAGGACGCGAGCGGCAAGATGCTGGCAGAGACCGTGATGAACGGCACGCTTGAGCGCCGTGTGGGCACGGTGAAGATGGACAAGAGCGTTGACCCGGGCTTGCGCGCCACCATCGACGTGAACGCAAGTGCTTCCGACAAGAAGATTGAGGACCGCAAGTTCAAGACCACGAACCGCTATCTCCCAATACCTCAGGCTGCCCGTGACGCCAATCCGCAGTTGACACAGAACGACGGTTATTAAAAAGCATGGACGAGCATATTGAATGAATGCTCTATATAAGAACGAAAAAATCTCGCGAGCAACCTCGCGAGATTTTTTTCGTTCATGGCATTTGCTTATTTGCCGTTGGCTGGCAAACTATGTGCTTGCTTCGCCCTTGTCATCTCGTCCAACCTTTCGAAGAGGGCGTATAGCGTCGGCAGACACAGCAGGATGGCTATCGTGCCCGCGACCATTCCTCCCACGACGCACGTGCCGATGGCCACGTTGCCCCTTGCGCCGGCGCCATGGGCGAGCATCAATGGTATCATTCCGGCTATCATCACGCTTGCCGTCATCACTATCGGGCGCAGCCTGGCTGATGCGGCAGACAGCGTGGCAGAGGCTATCGACATGCCGCGCTTGCGTCGCTCCGTGGCGTACTCCGTGAGCAAGATGGCAGTCTTCGCCAGCATTCCGATGAGCATCACGAGCCCTATCTGCATGTAGATGCTGTTGTCGATGCCAAACGCCGCCAACAGCAGGAAACTGCCGCAAAGACCGAATGGCACCATGAGAATGATGGCAAAGGGTATGAGCAGGCTCTCAAACAGGCAGCACAGGATGATGTATATGAAGACGATGCTTATGATGAGTATCAGTGCCGTGGCATTGCCTTGCGACGACTCCTCGCGCGAGAGACCGCTGAGCTCGTAGCCGAAGCCTGATGGCAGTGTCCGCGCCGCCACCTCGCTTATGGCTTGTATGGCCTGACCGGAACTGTAACCCGATGCCGCTGTCCCGTTCACGCGAATGGCGGGGAAGAGGTTGAAGTGGGTCAGGTATTCCGCGCCGTTCACCTTCTTCAGTTTGACATATTCGCTCAGTGGCGACATCGTTCCGTCAGCGCTCCTTACATACATGGCAGACAAGGAAGCCTCGTTGAGCCTGTCGGCGGCAGCCGATTGCACCATGACGCGGTATAGCTTGGTGTATTTGTTGATGTTGGAGGCGTAATCACCGCCAATGTATGCCGCGAGCGCGCCGAGCACGTCTTTGGGAGACACGCCCATCATCATGCACCGAGCCGCGTCGACCTCAACCATGTATTGAGGGTAATCCATGTTGAACGTGAAGTGGGCCTTGGCTATCTCTTGCCGCTTGTTCAAGGCGTCTACGAACCGCTTGGTGGCAAGCGAGAGCGACTTGAAATCCTCGCCCGTGCGGTTTTGCACGTAAAGTTCAAAGCCGCTGCTCGACCCATAACCGCGTATGGTGGGCAAGGTGGCGCAGTTGACATCAGCCTCCTTGATGAAAGCCGTGCGGCGGTAAATCTCGTTCACCACGCTGTCTATGTCATCGGCACGGCCAGTGCGCTCCGACCAGTTCTTGAGCCTGACCGACAGGAAACCGGCTGAGGAACTCTGGTTCGACTGAGCGTCGCGCCCGTCGATGCGAGTGTAAATCTTGATTTGCGGAATAGTTCTCACCACGGCTTCCACTTGATCCATCACCTTGGCGGTCTGAGCCAGGCTGTAGCCTGGGTGACACTGCACGCCCACGTCGATGGTGCCCATGTCTTCCTGCGGCACGAGGCTCGTCTTTGTCGTGAATATCATCACCGCCAGCAAAATTATGGCAATGGGCAATGAAAGCACTATGAGCCTGCGATGGCGCATCATGCTTGTCACGCCACGTATGTAGGCAGCCGTCCACTTGCCACGACAGCGAGCCGCCCTCGTGGTCTTCTTTCTCAGGATTAAGGCGCTTAGCGATGGGCAGAGCGTCAAGGCATTGAAAAGTGAAATCGCCACTGCCGCTGCCATGGTGAGCCCAAACTCCTTGTAGAACACGCCGGTGGTGCCGCTCGTGAAGCTCACGGGTATGAACACCGCCATGAAGACAATGGTCGTGGTTATGAGGGCGTATCTCAGGTCTTTCATGGCTTCCAAGGTGGCTTTGTAGATGTTTGCGCGGCCTTGGCTGAGCTTGGCTTGCACGGCCTCTACCACGACGATGGAATCGTCGACCACGGTACCTATGACGAGCACGAGGGCAAACAGCGTGAGCAGGTTCAAGGTGAAGCCCATGGCATACATGAAGGCGAAAGTGCCGATGAGCGAGACAATGATCGCGATGACAGGGACGATGGAGCTGCGCCAATCGCGCAAGAACAGGAAGACGACAATCACCACGAGCACAAGGGCAATGACGAGAGTCTCAGCCACGTTGCGCATGGACGCACCGAGAAAGTCCATCACGTTGGTCTGGTCTTCAAGCACCATGCCGGGTGGCAGAGTCTTCCTAATCTCGTTTTCCACCTTGTCGAGTTGCTTTATTATGTCGTTGGCGTTTGAGCCGGATATTTGCGTTATGCCAGCCGTGGCACCAGGCTTGCCTTCCGTCGTGCTCGTCGTGTTGTAGTCCACGGAGCCCAGTTCTATCCTTGCCACGTCGCCGAGGCGCAATACGCCCCCGTCGGGTGTGGCCTTGACCACTATGTTCTTGAACTCGTTGGCATCGCTGTAGCGTCCACGATATTTCAGCACGTATTGGAACGTGTTTCTCGACTCTGCGCCTAAGCTGCCGGTAGGCGACTCCGTGTTTTGTGCGGCTAAGGCGTTGTCGATGTCGCTTGGCACGAGTCCGTAGGCGCGCATCTTGGCAGGGTCGAGCCAAACGCGCATGGCATAGTCGGCACCTATGACGTTCACCTCGCCCACGCCAGCCACACGCGCCAGTTGCGGCTCAATGTTAATCTTCATGTAGTTGGTGAGAAACTTCGTGTCGTATCGTCCATCAGGGCTGTAAAGGGTTATGAACTTCAGGTTCGAGTTTTGCGTCTTGCGAACCGTCACACCGCTTTTCGTCACCTCGGCGGGCAGCTGCCCTTGTGCCGATGCCACGCGGTTTTGCACGTTCACCACCGCCATGTTGGGGTCGGTGCCTTGCTTGAAGTAGATGGTTATGGTGCACGTGCCATTGTTGGCGGCGTTGGAGGTCATGTATTGCATGTTCTCCACGCCGTTTATCGCGGTCTCCAATGGCGTGACAACGCTTTTCATTATGGTCTCCGCGTTGGCTCCGGTGTAGGTGGCGCTCACCTTGACGGTGGGCGGGGCTATGTCGGGATATTGCTCCAAAGGAAGGGCCAATAGGGCGATAATGCCAATGATAACAATGACAACCGAAAGCATGACCGAAAGAATGGGTCGGTCAACGAAAGTCTTTATCTCCATGTCGTGTATCTTGTTTTATGTTCTATCGTTTGCCGCTATCACACGGTTTCTTGGCACAAAAGTAGTGGGCGACTTTGTATACTTTTGGTAGATGGCGATATAATATCCTTAAAACTCGTTTCTTCAAAGTTTCTTCAATTTTATTTCATACATTTGCAACCGAAAGATATACAAAAAGCGTCATGGCTTCTTGTGAATGACATTTAGACACAGGCAAATGAAGATATTAATAGTGGAAGACGAGCGAAAGCTGTCCGACAGCATCGTGAGCTACTTGAAGTCGGAGAAATACGTGTGTGAGCAGGCTTTCGACTATGCCGAGGCATTGATGAAGTTGCGTGTCTACGACTATGATTGCGTCTTGCTCGACTTCATGCTTCCCGGCGGCAATGGCCTTGACCTGCTGCGCGACATCAAGCGCAGGGACAATCCCGCCGGGGTGATAATAATCTCGGCAAAAAACTCACTTGATGACAAGATTAGTGGGCTGGAGATTGGGGCTGACGACTACTTGGCAAAGCCTTTCCACCTCGCCGAGCTGAGCATGCGCGTATATGCCATCATTCGCCGGAAGGAGTTTGGCGCGAGTAACCTGTTGAAGGGCAATGGCATAACAATAAACTTGCTGGAGAAAAGCGTCGTGGCCAACGGCCATGCGGTAGTGCTCACCAAGTCGGAATACGACCTGTTGCTGCTGTTCTTGAGCAACGGTAACCGCGTAATGTCGAAGGAAGCGATAGCCGAGCACCTGAGTGGCGACTTTGCCGACATGATGGACAACTTCGACTTCGTTTACACGCACATCAAGAACCTGAAGGCCAAACTCGCCCAAGCAGGCGTGCCAAGCTGCATAAAGAATGTTTATGGAATGGGCTATAAATGGGTAAAGGAATGAAAAGCTTATTGAGAAAATCCATGACGCGGTTCGTGGCATGCACAGCGCTTCTTCTCGCCCTTGCCGCGCCGGCATTCTATTATCTCACAAAGAATTATTATGCCGAGGACTTGGAAGACTTGGTGGAAGCCGTGCGCTATGGTCAGACGCTCCCGACGATTGACCTGGGCCAGGATGTCATGAAAGGCATAATGTTGCAATACATTCTCATTACAGTGCTGCTTGGCGTGGGCGTTACGCTGACGATGCGCCTCGTGTCGAAAAACCTGTGGAGACCCTTTGAGCAGACCCTTGAGAGCATAAGGACGTTCAGGCTTGAGAAATCGAAAGTTCCCGATTTGCCGCAGAGTGACGTGAAGGAGTTTGACACGCTCAACAAGGCGTTGCGCCGGCTCATGGTAAAGAGCGTCAACAGTTACCAAGCTCAAAAGGAGTTTACCGAGAACGCCTCGCATGAGCTCCAGACACCTCTCGCCATATTCCAGGCCAAGCTCGAACTGCTATTGCAGCAACCCGAACTGACAGAGAATCAGGCTGTGATAATACAAGACCTCTTCCAGATGACCTCACGCCTGTCAAGACTCAACCGCAACCTCCTGCTTCTTGCCAAGATAGACAACGAGCAATTTGACCACAAGGAGGCCATACGCCTTGATGCCTTCGTGGACAGGTTGTTGCCCTCGCTTGAAAGCATTTCTGGGCAATTGACCATAGAACGGCGCTATTCGGCAGAGCCCGTAATGGTAATGGCTAACGGCGCGCTGCTGGAGAGCATGGTCAGCAACCTCATCGTCAACGCCGTGAGGCACAATAGGGTAGGGGGCAAGATAACCATAAGCATAGGCGGCGATGCACTATGCGTATCAAACACGTCGGACGAGCCAGCGTTGTCTGCCGAGCACATATTCAACCGATTCTATCGTCCAGCCCAGGGCAAGGGCGGCAACGGGTTGGGCCTCGCCATAGTAAAGGCCATTTGCGACTACCACGGATGGAAAGTGGAATACGGCTTCCATGACGGAGCACACGATTTCACCGTGAATTTCGCTAAACACGATTAATCGTAGCTTTCTCTACAAACTTTCCACAAAGTGAGGCAGTAATTTTGTGGCGGTTTACAAATCCGCTTAACAAGAAAATTAACGGTCTGGCTTTATGAAAAGAAGATATGTTGGCAAAAATGCCGTCTGCCATGTTTTAGCGTTGCTTGCCTTGCTGTCGATGTCAAGTGAGGCTCATGCCGGTGCGCCAATGCCCGATAGCGTTTATGTCGGGGAGAGCGTCTCTTCACGTTTGGGCAGAATGGCTCTCACTGGTGCTCCTTTGATAGCAGCAGGCATCGTGGTGAAGAGCGATGATGACCATTTCCGTAGCTTGCGAAACGACTGTTTGCCAAAGTTTCGCAATCATCTCGACGACTATATGCAATATTCCCCGGCAGTGGTGATGTTGGGGCTGAAGGCGGCAGGCGTGGAAAGCCGCAGCTCATGGGGGCGCATGCTCGTGTCTGACGCTTTCGCTGGCGTCATCATGGGAGGCGTGGTAAACACGCTGAAACATACGACAAAGGTGATGAGGCCAGATGGCTCAAACAACCATTCTTTCCCGTCTGGGCACACCGCCACGGCTTTCATGACCGCTACAATGCTGACGAAGGAATATGGACACATAAGTCCATGGATTGGGGTGGGCGCATACGCCACGGCGACAGCGACAGGCCTCTTCCGTATGGCAAACAACAAGCATTGGCTCAGCGACGTGCTTACGGGGGCGGGCATTGGCCTGCTGTCCACAGAGGTGGGATATTGGCTTGGAGACATGATATTCAAGGACAAAGGCTTGCGCCAGACGGCGAGAATGCCGCAATGCGAGGACAAGAAATGTCCATCATTTCTCAGTCTTTACTTTGGGCTCAACGTGCCTTTGAGCGAGTATGACATAGATGAGAACAACACGTTCAAGACCTCGTCGGGTTCTTCTGTGGGGTTTGAGGGAGCCTACTTCTTCAACCCCTATGTAGGGGTAGGTGGGCGTTTCGCGGTATCGAATACCGCCTTGATCCTTAATGGTGACCAAGCCGAGGATAACACCTTTGACGCGTTGTCTGTGTGTGGAGGATGCTACCTGTCGTATCCATTGTCAAGGCGTTGGCAGGTGGGGAGCAAGTTTCTCGGCGGAGTCGTGCATTACCCACGCCTGAACCTTTCCACCATTAGCGTAGGCGCAAGAAGCGGCTTCTGTCTTGGGAGTGGCGTGTCTTTATCATTCAATGTGAACAAGTATTATGGCATAAGGTTTTTCGCCGACTACAATTTGCAGCCATCGCATAACAAGGCAAGTGAGGAATGGATGAACACACTGGCGTGCGGTGCCTCGTTCGTTCTATTGCTGTAAGTCATGCATCTCTCTCTGCTGTAAGTCGTGTAACTGTCTTTGATTCATGAAAAGTGGGAGGTATATGCAAATCGCGATTATGCTTTAATCATTGTTAATTATCGAAATTGTACGTTACTTTTCCATTCTTTATGCGTAACTTTGCAGAAGCAAAAGGAAGGTTGGCAGAGTGACCGAATGCGCTAGACTCGAAATCTGGTATACCCATTATGTGGTATCGGGGGTTTGAATCCCTCACCTTCCGCCAATTGTATTTATAGGGAAGTCCAAAGAGGGCTTCCCTAATTTTGTTTTATACCAATGAGATAGAAAGTCAAAGCCTTGTAAACGGTTAATTATTAGACATATCCCGACATTTCCGTATCGGAACTTTGCATTTCCATTTTACTATAAAAAGTGTAGTTGGTTAGTACGAAAAATTATAGTACATTTGCAGTATTAAATAAAAAGGGAAGGAAATGAATGAAAAAACAGAACCTATGAAAGTAACGGCTGCCGAGCGCGAATTGCTCGAAGCCATGAGAAATTACAACAAGTCTTATCCAGACGGCTACCCCGAATTGATGTGGTACGCGCAACAGCTATTCGATAATATGCTTCGACAGCCTTACCAATGAGAAAGACCAACAGTCACGCCGTGTTTCTCGGTGATGGCTTCTAAATAACCAAAAAAGTGAACACAAAGATGGAAGCAGTATTGGAATCCCCGGTTATGATTACCGACATGAAGAAAAAAATCAAGGACATACAGATGGCAATCTCATGGAGAGACTTTGCCAACACATATTTTCAGCGTTCTTCCTCGTGGTTTTATCATAAGATGAACGGCATAGACGGGAATGGAGGCGTTGGTGGCTTCAGCGAAAAGGAAGCCGAGCAGATGCGTAATGCCCTGTTTGACCTGTCTGCTCGCATACGCCGTGCGGCCGAAGGCATTTAAAATTTCATTTCCGAACCCTTTTTAGAAAGCCTTTGGTGCACGACACATCGGAGGCTTTTTCCTTTTCCTTATTTCGGCTCACTCGATAAAAAATGATATCGTGTTTGACAGAAGGCACAAAAAAACTCCCACCGAAGCGGGAGTATAGGCTTTAAACCTTCGGCCCTTGAAGGCCTTATTGTGATAAGATGTAGGAAATCTTATTCTGTTGGCAAAAATACGGCGAAATATTTGCATTTCCAAATATTTCGCCGTATTTTTACCGAAAATTATTAATCTGACCTTTTGCGATTATATATGGAAAAAATATTGGGCATAGATACAGGAACCAACAGTTTGGGATGGGCCATTGTCGGAAGAGAAGACGATAAGCGTTGGCTGATTGCCAAAGGCGTGAACATTTTTCAAGAAGGTGTGAAGGTAGAAAAGGGCATTGAGTCCTCAAAAGCCGCAGAACGCACGGCTCATCGTGCGCTTCGCGTACGCTACTATCGCATCAAGTTGCGCAAGATACATCTTCTGCGTGTGCTGGTCGCCAACCACCTCTGTCCACCCCTCACCTCTGAGGAGCTACGTGCGTGGAAGCTGAAGAAAGTATATCCTGCCGATGAGTTGTTCATGCGTTGGCAAGCTACCGATGACAACACGGATCGCAATCCGTATGCTTACCGCCATCGCTGTCTCCATGAAAGGCTTGACCTAAGCAACTTGACCGACCGTTATGTGCTTGGTCGCGCCTTCTATCATTTGGCCCAGCGCCGCGGTTTCTTGAGTAACCGCAATGACAACGTTAGCGATGAAACTGGCAAGGTGAAACAGGCCATCAGTCAGCTAACGGAGAAAATGCGCGAGGCTGGCTATGAGTACCTTGGTGACTATTTTCATGCTCTTTACAACAATGGAGAGAAGATACGCTGCCACTATACGGCTCGCAACGAGCACTATCTGGCCGAGTTCAACGCCATCTGTGAGCGACAGGCCCTTGATGCTGAACTTGTGGACCAGCTGCGCCATGCCATCTTCGACCAGCGCCCACTAAAGTCGCAAAAAGGACAGGTGGGCAAGTGCGTGTTTGAGAAGAACAAGACCAAGTGTCCAGCGTCACATCCCCGTTATGAGGAATTTCGGATGTTGGCCTTTCTCAATAATATCAAGGTAAAGGCACCTGGAGACATTGCTTTGCGCCCTCTCACCAGTGAGGAGCGTGTCAAGGTCGTGCCCCTGTTCTATCGGAAGTCGAAACGTCAATTTCCCTTCGAGGACATTGTAAAGAAACTGGCACCCAAGAAACAATATGGCTTCTGCAAGCGGAGCGAGGACAGCCTGATGCCCTACCTCTTCAATTATCCTATGGATACTTTGGTGTCGGGCTGCCCCGTCACGGCAGCATTACGTGACATCTTTGGCGAAGACTGGGAACAAGGCCTCTGCGAGGTCTACACGCTCGCGAAGGGCAAGAGCCGTGAGAATATAGTCAATGACGTTTGGCATGCCTTGTTCTTCTATTCCGACAGCGACAAGCTTGCCCAGTTTGCGCAAGACCGCTTGCAATTGTCTCCTGATGACGCCAAGAAGTTCAGTGGTATCACGTTGCCTTCTGACTATGCCTCTCTGAGTCTGAAAGCCATCCGCAAGATATTGCCTTATCTCCGTCGGGGGCTCATCTATTCGCATGCCGTATTCCTGGCCAACTTGGGCGAGGTGGTGCCACCATATCAGTGGGGCAACGAGATCATGCGCGAGGCAGCTATAGACCGTGTCATTCAAGCCATGGAAAATCATGATGAGGTCGACACCCGTAACACGGAGCAACGCGTAAAGGACTGCCTGCGCGAGTACTACCACGTTTCCGACGATGTGTTGAAGCGACTCTATCACCCTTCCATGATGGAGACTTTCCCACCTGTGCACCGCGACGATCAGGGCAGGCTTCGATTGGGCTCGCCACGCATAAGCAGCGTGCGCAACCCCATGGCCATGCGCTCCATGTTCCGTCTGCGCCACTTAATCAACCAGCTGCTTGACGATGGGTGGATAGACTCAGAAACTGAGGTGCACGTTGAGTTTGCGCGTGAGCTCAACGATGCCAATATGCGGAAGGCCATAGAAAACAACGCGCGCAACAACCAGAAGGCAAACGACAACGCCCGTAAGCGCTTAGCCGAGCTCTACAAGGAAGAGACGGGCTGCGATATCGTGCCTACCGACCGCGACGTGCTGAAGTATGTGCTATGGGAGGAGCAGAAGCACATCTGTCTATACACGGGCCAGCAAATCAAGTTGGCCGACTTTGTGGGCGATAACCCAAGGTTCGACATTGAGCACACTATTCCCAGAAGCGTGGGTGGCGACAGCACGCGCATGAACTTGACGCTATGCGACAGTCATTTCAACCGCGACGTGAAGAAGACCAAGCTGCCCACCGAGCTGGCCTGCCACGACGAAATCATGCAGCGCATAGCCGATTGGAAAGACAAGGTGGAGGCTCTTGACAAGCAGATACGCAAGCTGAAGGGCGCGTCCAAAGGCGCATCGACCAAGGATCAGAAGGACTCGATCATACAGCGACGCCATGAGTTGGAATTGCAGCGCAACTACTGGCATGGCAAGTATGAGCGGTTCACCATGACGAGTGTGCCAGATGGCTTCAGTCGCCGACAGGGCACCGACATCAGCGTCATCTCTAAGTATGCGCGACTCTACCTGAAGTCGCTTTTCCGTCATGTCTACACTGTCAAGGGCATAGCCACATCCGACTTCCGCAAGATTTGGGGTGTGCAGGATGTCTATAGCCAGAAGGAACGCATCAACCATGTGCACCACTGCATCGATGCCATTGTCATAGCGTGCATTGGCCTTGACGACTACAATAAATTGGGTGCCTACTATCACGACGAGGAGAACCACGAGTGGTATGGTGCTTCTAAGGCCTCGTTCCCTAAGCCGTGGCCCACGTTTGTGGAAGACATTAAGCGCGTGCAAGACGAGATATTGGTTTACCATTATACGCCCGACAACATGCGCAAGCAGGGCCGCCGCCGCATCATGGTCGACGGCAAGCGTAAGCTTAGCCGTGGCGATGCCGCTCGTGGCTCGCTCCACAAGGATACCTACTATGGAGCCATTGAGCATGAGGGCGACATCCGCTACGTGAAGCGCATGGCCTTGTCTGACCTGAAAGACGCCAAAGACGTGGAGAAAATCGTAGACGAGACCGTGAAAAGCATCGTCAAGCAAGCCATCAAGGAGAAAGGATTCAAGGCGGCCGTAGACCCGTCCAACACCATTTGGATGAATGAGGAGAAACGCATCCCCATCCGCAAGGTGAGGTGCTATCAGCCTTCAGTGACTAATCCGTTGCACATTCGGCAGCAGCGTGACGTGTCGACAAAAGACTACAAGCGGCAGTTTCATGTGGCCAATGATGACAACTATCTCTTGGCTGTCTATGCGGGCAAGGATAAAAAAGGCAAGGAAAAGAGAACCTTCGAGCTGATTAACCGCCTACAGGCCGCTGAATACTTCAGAACGAGCAACGACAAGGAGGCTGTTGGTTGGAATCTTGTGCCAGAGAAGAGCAAAGAAGGTTATCCTTTGGCTTTCACGCTTAAAATAGGCACTATGGTGCTACTATATGAGAAGTCGCCAGCTGAAGTGTTGGAGGCTACACCGAAGGAGTTGGGCAGAAGGTTGTATAAGGTGACAAGTATGTCTTCTCAATTGATATCAGGAAATCCCTATGCGTCTTTAGTATTGAGACATCATGAAGAAGCACGTCAGAAGACTTCATTAAAGCTACAAGCAGGAGCTTACAAAGATGGAGAAAATTTGAGACCACTTATCTTTTTGCGCCACACTCAGCTTCATGCCCTTGTTCAAGGTTATGACTTTGAGATTAACGAATTAGGTGAAATCAGATGGCTAAGAGATCATGATTAAGCAAACCTTGTTCTTCACCACGCCCGTTTATCTTTCGCTGAAAAACTGTCAGCTGGTCGTCTCATGGAAAAACAGCGACGACCAACTGACACGCCCCATAGAAGACCTCGGATGCGTGGTGCTGGAGAACCAGATGATTAACGTCACCCTGCCTCTGCTCAATGAGCTGGTGAAAAACAATGTGGCTGTCATTCTCTGCGACAGCAAAGGAATGCCATCGGCCATGTTGCAGCCCCTTGAAGCCAACACTACGCAAGCGGAAAGCCTGAAAGCGCAGCTGTCCGTGAGTGAGCCGATGAAGAAGCAAGCGTGGCGACAAATCATCGAGTCGAAAATCAAAAACCAAGCGGCCGTGTTGACTCGCGTCGGCAAGGATGGCAGTGGGCTGAAGCCTCTCTATGCCAATGTTAAAAGTGGCGACTCTGACAACCGTGAGGGACTGGCTGCTCGATTATATTGGAGCGTGCTCTTGGGCCGTGATTTTCGTCGCGAGCGAGAGGGCGAGCAACCAAACGGCATGCTCAATTATGGTTATGCCATACTACGCGCTGCCACGGCTCGGGCGCTCATGGGTTCAGGATTGTTGCCAAACCTCGGCATCTTCCACAAAAACCGTTACAACGCCTTTCCCTTGGCTGACGACGTGATGGAGCCTTACCGACCTTATGTGGACGAAATTGTCTATGACCTCTATGGGCAAGGTGCAGTGGATCTCACCAAGGAGGTGAAGGCAGAACTATTGCGTCTTTTGACTACCGACGTGAACATGGGTAAGGTGACGCGCCCTCTACAGATAGCCCTAACATTCACCACGGCCTCGCTGGTGAAATACTATGCTGGAGAAATCAAGAAATTATCGTTGCCCATCATGACATGACAGAATACCGACTCAACGCCTATCACATTATGTGGCTCTTCGTGTTTTTCGACCTGCCAGTCACCACCAAGAAGGAGATGAAGGCTGCCACCCTTTTCCGTAAGAACCTGGAGAAGGACGGATTCTCCATGATGCAGTTTTCGGTCTATATCCGCCATTGCGCCTCCCACGAGAGCCTGGCGGTGCATGTCAAGCGTGTCAAGTCGATGTTGCCGGAGACAGGAAAGGTCAGCCTGCTATGTGTCACCGATAAGCAGTATGGCAACATCTACAACTTCTGGGGTAAGCCCAAGAGCATGAGCAAGAGCAAAATCGACAAAAAATATATCAGCGAGCCTATCCAACTCGAAATTTTTTAATACCTTTGCTACAGAAACAACGTCCTGCACTCCATTTCTTATCAGTAAGAGTGAACATTACATATTGATAATCAAAAGATTCACCGCTATAAGTTGTGGTTTGATGTAGGATATAAAAGATATACAACGACAATCTTGTCGGCAAGAGCAGAGCTTAGTTGTGGTTTGATGTAGGATATAAAAGATATACAACTTGTACCGTCAAATGGTTGTCCCCATATATGTTGTGGTTTGATGTAGGATATAAAAGATATACAACAGCAGTTCAATGACGAGATGGAGGAAAAAGTTGTGGTTTGATGTAGGATATAAAAGATATACAACTTTAAGTATTACAGACTAATCCTTATACGTTGTGGTTTGATGTAGGATATAAAAGATATACAACTTATTATTAATCAAACAACAAACAAATAAGTTGTGGTTTGATGTAGGATATAAAAGATATACAACAGGTCCATGGCTCAACAACTCCACTGGCAGTTGTGGTTTGATGTAGGATATAAAAGATATACAACCGATTTTGAAATAATAATGTTGCCAGGCGGTTGTGGTTTGATGTAGGATATAAAAGATATACAACGGAAAGCCAGGAGCATGCAGCACAAGGATTGTTGTGGTTTGATGTAGGATATAAA
>DAINOS010000030.1:0-3381 GCA_036743855.1 Prevotella sp.
CCGCTTCCCATCTCAGGATCCCAATGCTTGAAAGGCGAGAATGTGAGCAGGTTCGTGCCGGAGATATACGCCCTGAGCCACTTATTGAACGTGTAGCCCACCTCTGCTGTCTTGAGCCTCAAGTAGCTCGCGTCGCGGAGGTAATAGGTGCTTGCCTGGCTATCATTGTTGAGATAAGTGGATGAGAGGCGCGGGTAAGCGGCGTCGGCACGGTTGTTGGTCTCCGACCAGTGGTTGTCCACGATATACTGCGCGATGCCATAACCGTCGGAAGTGGCGTCAACGAAAGGCTGGATGTTCTTCATCAACAGGCTCACCTTGGCCGCTCCTTGGAAGAAGCAAGCGAAATCCCATTTCTTGTATGTGACGTTGACACCGAAACCATAAATAATCTCAGGTATCGTGGGGTTGCCAATGGTGGTGACATCGTTGAGGTCTATCTTGTTGTCGCCATTAAGGTCTTTGTACTTGATGTCGCCGACAGAGTAAGCCGAGCCGAGCTCTTGCTTGGGACTGTTTTCCACTTCCTCTTGCGAAGTGAACAAGCCTTCTGCCACGAGCCCACGGATGCTGTTTATGGGGTGGCCTATGCGCGAATAGTATGGGTCAACGTTTGACGGCTCATCGCAATCGGTAATCTCGTTGTGGGCATAGGTAAAGCTACCATTGAAACGCACGGTGAAATCCTTGTTGAACACCTGCGTATAGTTGGCACTCATGTCAACGCCTTGGTTCTTCACGGCTCCTATGTTAGCCCATGGGAGTTTTCCTCCGAATCCGGCGGCTGAGAGTATGCTCTTGCGCTGCATGAAGATTCCATCGCGCTTCTCATGGAAGAAGTCAACTGTCAAATCGAAATGGTTGAAAAGCCCCAAGTCCAAGCCAATATTTGTCTTGTAGGCTTTCTCCCAAGTGGCATCATAGTTGCCATAGTTGGAGATGGACGGCACGTTGGGATTGGAATAGTTGTCGCCAGTCCACCAACTGCCACCGGTAGACATGTTGACCGTGGTGACATAAGGGAAACGCGCCGACAAGGCATCGTTGCCCACGATACCATAAGAGCCACGGATTTTCAAGTTGTTGACCACGTCCTTGAGAGGTTTGAAAAACTTCTCGTGCGAGATGGTCCAGCCAGCAGCCACGGCAGGGAAGAAGCCGAAACGATGGCCGCTGCGGAAGTTCTCGGAACCGTTGTAGCCAAACGAGAACTCAAGGAAATAGCGCAAAGCATAATTGTAGGTGAAACGACCGGCAAGACCTTGCTCGCGATAAGGCAAGAGGTCATACTCGCTGCCACTGTCTTTCACCTTCTTGGTTTCCTTCATGTGGTACACGAATGTAGCGCCCACATCGTGCAAGCCGAACTTCCGAGCATAATCGAGCTTGCCCTGCAATGACCAGACGCTCGTCGTAGGGTCACGACCCGAATTGGATTTCAGGTAAGGCTCGCCGGCATCGCCAATGGACTCCATGTCGAACTGGTATTGCCCGTTCTCGTCTACAGTATAGTCGTCGGAGACCTTGTAATAGAAAGGCACCGTCCAATGGTCAAGCCAATTGTAACTGTAATTGTAGAACGATGCCAAGCCACTCGCCTTCAAGCCAGGGGTTATCATGCTCAAGTCTTGCTCTATGTTGAAGGCAGTAGTGGAATACACGTAATTGCGCTCGGTGTATCCGGTGCTGAGCCTTGCAAGAGGGTTGGTTTGTATGCCACCCACACCCTGCTTGGTGGAGTTTCCGTAGCGGGTGAACGTGTCGCCAGGCTGGGAGGGCAACACGGCAGGGAACGACACGGGATTTACTCGCATGGAATAAAGGAAGAGATTTGACATGCTCTCCTTCGGGCCATGGTAATAGAACAACTGCGTGTTCATGTTCAAGCCCACCTTGGTTGTGCGGGTGAGGTTGGCGGTGATGTTGCTTTGGAAGAAATACTTGCGGTTTCTCAGGCTGACATCGAGAGCATAGGGCTCTTTCGGCTTGCGGATTATACCATTCTCATAATATATGCCAGCGTTGAGGAAGTAGGTCAGGAACTTGCTGCCGCCACGCATGTTGATGTCGAGGTTTTGGTTCATGGTATAGTCCTTGAAAAGCATTCCATACCAGTCGTTGTCGGGGAAGAGATATGGGTTGGCGTGGGTGCGCGTTTTCTCAATCTTCTCATCGCTGAAAACAGGAGTGTATTCCATGCCGGCAAACTTCATGTCGTTGGCGTAAGCCTCGTTGTACATCTTCATGTAGGTCACTCCGTCTGCCATGTCCTGCACGCGAGTAGGCATGGACACGGTGTTGTCGAAACGGATGTTCAACTTCATCTTCTCGGACAGGTTGCCCAACTTGGTGTTTACGAGAATGACACCATTGGCTCCTCGCGATCCATAAAGAGACGTGGCCGTGGCATCTTTCAGCACGGAGAACGACTCTATCGACTCAGGCGGAATGTTGTTGAGCATCGTGGAGTTGATTTCCACTCCGTCAAGAAGTATCAGCGGCGCCGTGCTTGAGCCAAAGGTGGAAACGCCACGGATGTAGAACTGCGCGTTGTCGTAGCCTGGCTCGCCGCTCGACTGGCTGGCTATTATGCCTGGTATGTTGCCCGCGAACGAAGTGGTAAGGCTGCTCGACGTTATTCTCAAGTCCTCAGGCTTCACGGCTTGCACCGCCCCGACGAGCGATTCCTTCTTCTGTTTGCCGAAGCCGACCACAACGACCTCATCGAGGGTCTTATTGTCAGGTATCAAGGATATGGCTATGAAATGCCGTCCTTTGAGTCTTATGGAGCGTTGCTGGTAGCCAATGTATGAAATCTCGAGAGTGGCATCCGCGTTTTTTGGAGGGTTAAGCGCGAATGTGCCGTCAGCGCCAGTCACCACCGCTCCGCTGCCATCAGAATATTTCACGACGGCGCCCGTTATGGCCTCGCCATTCTCATCTCCTATAAAGCCATTGATTACCCCCTTGCTTGCTTGTTTCACGTCTTGTCCAGCTACGACGACAGGGGCTGTGCCGCTGGGCGAGGCCTTGCTCGCATTGGCTACCATTGAGGTGCATAAAAGAAAGCACGACAAGGTCGCAAATCCCAATTGTTTTGAATTCATTTAATAAGGTTTTAAAAATTATCCTTTATGTTTAAGGCAAAGTTAGCAAATAAAGAACAATGACAACTGTCCGCTACTCAATTGTAGCGGACTATTATCATGTGATACAATTCTATTAAGAATAGTGTTTAGGCTCTAATCAATAGGTGTAGTCAACAAAGAACTTGTGGTCTGCCTCGTTGAGTTTCTGGTCTTTGAGCACACTGTCCAAGTGAGCGTACTTGTCGCGGAAGAAGTTCATTATCTCCGTAAAGTTCTTCGGATTGTACGTGAT
>DAINOS010000030.1:3481-18924 GCA_036743855.1 Prevotella sp.
CGAACTATCATGTTGTCGCCAAACATGTACTCATCCTTTTGCTCGTAAGCCTGCTGACTGTCAGCATAATCATAGTACATTGGACGGCAAAGAGGCAAGGCCGAGTCGTAGGTCTTGCGCGCCATGGTATAGATGTAAGGATTGAGGGCGTAACGCTCTTTCACGATGTTGCGAAGGATGCGAGTGACAGGATATGTGAATACCCATGGCTCCTTGTTCAAGCCGGCGTTTTTGGTGGAATGGCTACGCAGTATCGGGCTGAACAAGCCAAACTGCATCCAGCGCACATACATCTCTGGGTCGATGCTATCGGCGTGCATGTGTCCGCCAATGTCGTGGCTCCAATAGCAATAGAGCACGTTTGAGGCTGTGCTGTTGAAATAGGGCTGGAAATCGAGTGACTTCCATGATATGATGGCATCGCCTGAGAAACCAATCTGATAGCGATGGTTACCCAGTCCACCCCAGCGGTGGTAAAGCATGGGACGGGTGTCGCGGTTGCGCTCCATGTCGGAGAAAAGCACGTAATTGATCCACCAAGTGTTGCTGAGGTTTGTCAGTTTCTTGTCGTTGATCCATTGCTGCCAGTCAATCCACCAAAAGTCAACGCCATCTTTCTCCATGGGATGAAGCACGGTGTTGAGCCACCCTGTCATGAAGCGCTTGTTTGACCCTTCGTATGGTATGTCCTTGTGAAGCGTCGTGTCGTTGCCCATCCATTTTGACATGGCTGGCCATTGCTCCTCCCACGTCTTTATGCCATCGGCAGGATGAAGGTTCATGGTCACTTGGAGCTGATTGTCCTTAACCCAACTCAAGAATCCTTTCGGGCTGGGAAACAACGAACGATTCCACGTGTAGCCAGTCCAGCCGCCTCGCGGAGCTTGATTGTAGTGCCAATCCATGTCTATGACAAGCACGTCGAGCGGGATGTTATATTGATGGAAGTTGTCCACGAGGTCGCGAAGCTCGTCATCCGAATAGCTCCAATAGCGCGACCACCAATAGCCAAAGGCATAGCGTGGAGGCAATGGCACCTTGCCCGAGAACTTGGTGAACATTCGAAGAGCCTTCTTATAGTCGTGTCCATAGGCAAGGAAATACCAATCTTGGGCATTGGCCGTGTCAGGACGCTCCTCCACCCACGGCCATTCGCTGTGGTCGAAGAGGTAAGACTTGGAATCGTTGATGAATGCCCATCCGCTCTTTGAGAGCAAACCATCCTCGATGGGCATTGGCTTGCCATTACGCAAGTTGCCGTCATAGCCATCGAGCGTGCGGTAAGTGCCCTTCAAGTTGCCATCGTCTTTCCGCCCAGGCTTCCACGCAAAAGGCAAGACACCTTTCTTCTTTGCCGAGACAATTGAGAGATTGTCGGCGGAGAAAGGTCCCTTGCCCTTTGTGTAAGTGATGGTCATCTCGTTGGTACTAATGCTCACTCTCTTGGAGTTGTTGCTCACTTTATAATTCACCGGAGCATAAGTCCTGATAACAGCCACTTGAGAAAAGTCATCAACAAATTTGCCGTTGGGCACGTATTCAAGCCTCGCGGCGCCATCGTCTATCATCGTGATTCTGACATTGCCGTCTTGATAAGCCACATTGCCCGAAGATTGCGCTGAGGCCGGCATACCAAGAGCGGCAAAGGCAAACATTAAAAGCGTTGTTTTCATATATCATTAAGGTTTAAGAATACAGTTAGCTTTATGTTGCAAAGATATTAAACGATGGTTAGACTGGCAAATATTTTAACAATATTATCACAAGCTATAACATTGTCACATGAACTTCTTGAGTTCCTCGTAAACGCGCTCTACCGGAAGCCCCATGACATTATAGAAACTTCCCTCAATATGCGTCACGCCTACGTATCCTATCCACTCCTGAATGCCATACGCCCCAGCCTTGTCGAAAGGCTTATAATGGTCAACATAATAATCTATCTCATTATCAGTAAATTGCCTGAAAGTCACGGCCGTAACATCAGTGAAAGACTCGCTCTTAAAGTTTGTCTTGATGCAAACGCCAGTCACAACATGATGGGTGTGTCCGCTCAACCTGTGGAGCATGGCTTGGGCGGCATCCGCGTCTTTCGGCTTGCCCATGATCTCACCGTCGAGTATTACCACAGTATCGGACGTAAGCAATATCTCACCATTGGCAATGTCGTAGGCGGCAGCTTTTTCCTTGGAGATAAATTCCGGTACCCTCTCCGCAGGCATATCAGCTGGGTAGCTCTCTCCCACTCCACGTTTCACCCTCACCTCAAAGTCGAGGTCAAGTCCTTGGAGCAACTCGCGCCTGCGTGGTGAGTTGCTCGCCAAAATCAATTTTTTCAATGCTTTATTATCCCTTATGTTTATTATTGCAATTACCATCCAAAGGCCTTGGCAGACTTGAGCCAATTGCCTTGAGCACGCAACACCTGTTCAAGCACGTCGCGCGCGCAACCGCAGCCGCCATTGAAAGGCGACACGTAGACGGATATTTCCCTTATCTCCTCACACGCGTCTTTCGGGCAACATGGACAGCCGACACGTTTCATTATCTCATAGTCGGGGATGTCATCGCCCACATATATAATATTGTCGTCGTGGAGGTCGTATTTCTCCAAGAACTTCTCATAAGTCTTTATCTTCACCGCGCATTTCATGTACACGTCGGTCATGCCAAGATATTCGTAACGCTTCCGTATTGCCTCCGAGTCTCCACCCGTAATTATGGCACAGCTCAGCCCCATCTTCGCGGCAAGCTGTATGGCATAACCATCCTTGATATTAAGGGTACGCAAGGGAAATCCATTTTCATCCATCGACACAGTGTTTGCCGACAGCACGCCGTCAACATCAAAGATGACAGCCTTTATCTTCCTAAGGTCATATTCTATCATAAGCAATGATTTTGTTCGTATGCAAAGTTAACAAAAATCAAGCAATAGCCTCTATCAACAACCAGATATTTAAAATTGTCACCAATGTGGCTAAAGCATAAAGGAAAGCACTGTTCCATGGCTTGTTGGCATATTTTCCCATAACACGTTTAGAGGACGTGAGACTCACTTGTAGGAAAACTGTCAAAGGCAACTGGATGGAGAGAAACATTTGAGAATATAGCAATCCCTTAAAAGGATTTCCGATAACAAAAATCAAGAACAAGGCTATGCACAATGACAGCAAGATACCAACCACGGAGTGGGTGTCTTTCACATTGTATGATTCATTGTAGAGCCCAGAAAAGATACTTCCTGCTGCCATTCCACTTGTTATCGTGCTTGACAAGCCAGCGAGCAACAAGGCAATGGCGAATATGTTTGCAGCGTTGTTGCCCAAAAGTGGCTGAAGCATGGACTGTGCCTGGGAGAGTTCTTCCACATGTGTGCCGTGCTCAAAGAAAGTAGAGGCCGCGAGGATGATCATCGCAGAATTTATCGCCCATCCCACAAGCATGGAGAAAAGAGTATCGAAAAACTCATACTTAAGCATGTGCCTAATGCGTTCGTCTCCTTTCAGGTTAATCTCACGACTTTGCACTATCTCGGAATGAAGGAAGAGATTGTGTGGCATGACCACGGCACCAAGCACGCTCATGATGACAAGCAAAGAGCCCTTGGGCACGGAAGGCGCCAAGGCACAAAGTGATGCCGAATGCCAATCGACATGCACAAGGAACAGCTCATAAATAAACGAAAGGCCAATGACTGACACAAAACCAATGACAGCACGCTCAATGCGCTTGTAACCATTGGTAAAAAGCATAATAAGCACTGCAGCCGTTGTCAACACAGCACCCATGGGGATGCTCATGCCAAAAAGCATCTGCATAGCAATGGCTCCACCAAGAATCTCCGCAAGTGATGTTGAGATAGAGGCCAAGAATGCCGTCATGACAATAGGTCTACCGGCCCATCTTGGCGCATATTTCACGGCAGCCTCACTGAGACACAATCCCGTGACGATGCCAAGGTGAGCCACATTATGTTGCAAGGCTATAAGCATGACAGTGGAAAGAGTCACAACCCACAAAAGCGCATAGCCGTACTCAGAACCCGCGGCAAAGTTTGTGGCCCAATTGCCAGGGTCTATGAATCCTACCGTGACCAAAAGACCTGGCCCGATATACTTGAAAATATCCAAAGCGCCAAGGACATGTGGATGGTCCGTGCGCTTCAATTCCTTAAAAAGGTTCCACATAATCTTATTACATGTTTTCTACCTGCAAAGATACTATAATTCCATTAATGTAATAAGTCGACAACTATTTTTTATCAGCCAAGGATGACAAGTTTTTCATCATCGTCACAAAAAGACAATAACCAAATAGCATTTGTGACAAAATGAGAAAATAAAAGCACAAAAACATTGCTAATTAATAATAATTGAGTAACTTTGCTTTCAATTTTGAGAACAAGTCAAGAAAAGGGAATTATAAAAAGAAAACAATATAATAATATGAGTCAATTAATCAAGCCAAAGAATTATAAGACGCTTTTGGACCGTCGCCAGACAGAGCAAGGCATCAAGATGATAAAAGAGTTTTTTCAGCAGAATCTCTCCACCGAACTTCGTCTAAGCAGGGCGACAGCGCCACTGTTTGTACTTAAAGGCTTGGGCATAAACGATGACCTCAACGGCGTGGAACGTCCTGTGACGTTTCCAATCAAGGACATGAACGAGGCAAAGGCAGAGGTAGTTCACTCTCTTGCCAAATGGAAAAGGCTGACTTTGGCCAAATTCGGGATAGAGCCTGGATATGGCATCTATACCGACATGAACGCCATACGCGCCGACGAGGAGCTCGACAACCTGCATTCGCTATACGTTGACCAATGGGATTGGGAAGCGGTAATCACACGTGAGCAACGCACCATCCACTTTCTTGAGGACATCGTTAAAAGGATATACAGTGCCATTCTTCGTACGGAGTTTCTCGCATGTGAGAATTTCCCACAACTTAAACCATTCCTGCCAAGGGAGATAAAATTCATACACTCGCAAGACTTGCTCGATATGTACCCTGACATGACACCTCATGAACGCGAGAACGCCATCTGCGAAAAGTATGGAGCCGTGTTCGTGGAAGGCATTGGCGGAAAACTTTCAGACGGGAAAAAGCACGATGGCCGTGCGGCTGACTATGACGACTGGTCAACGATAGCTGAAAACGGCAAGGCTGGACTCAATGGCGACATCCTCATTTGGTACCCAGTGCTTGAACGCTCATTTGAGCTCAGCTCAATGGGCATACGCGTCGACAAGGAAAGCTTGGTTCGCCAGTTGAAAATAGAGCACCAGGAAGAGCGCGAGAAGCTCTATTTTCACCAGCAACTGCTCAACGACAAGTTGCCACTTAGCATTGGCGGTGGCATAGGCCAGAGCCGCCTGTGCATGGTCATGCTCCACAAAGCGCATATCGGCGAGATACAGGCAAGCATTTGGCCAGAAGAGATGCGCGAGGAATGCGCAAGACTCGGAATGCCATTGATATAAAAAGCGTTAGCTTAACTCTAATTTCAAGCCAACCCGCAATTTCTCAATTGCGGGGTTACGCTTTCGCATGGCATCAAAGACTTCCAACTTGGTGAGCGCTCGCTCATTCTCATTTTGCTTGGCAAGACGAGGCGCAAACTCGATAAGACTGTTGTGAAGCCGAACACGCATGGTCGCGCGGATGTTATTCTTAATAGAGGATATTTGGTCAAGAAGCAACTTGTTATCCACCACGACTTCAATGTCAGGATACTGAGTGATTCTTGGCACAATATTCTTTAAGCGTGAAGCAAGACCTATAAACTTTTGAGGCATACGGTTGCACATGGAAATCCATTCCCTTATGAGGTCGTCATCGGTGAACTTGTCCTCGACTTTCTTCTCCTCAAGTTTCTTTGCTTCAGCCTCATCAACAGTCACCGCCTCTGTTCCATCGCCAGCCTTGGGCTTTCGACGAAGATCGCCGAAAGTCATTCCTATGTTCTTGAAATGGAAAGTCGTGCCACCGCTGATTGTCGGCTTGGGCGCAACAGTTTCTTTTGCCACAACCGCATTATCCACTTTCGCCACATTCTCCTCTTTGGCTTTAGCATCAGTGGAATTATCGTGTGACGCTAATCTCCGTGCGACCCCAGCTACCTGCATGGCCGGTTTAGGCTGCACCACATTGTTTTTCTTAAACAGGGATTTCAATCTCATAGGGCTACGCCCACCAGCAGGCGCATCATCCTCGGGCTGTGTGATCTGGGCCACACGAATGAGTGTAAGTTCGACCAAAAGTCGCTTATTGCTGCTTTGGCGATACTGGACATCACACTCGTTAAGGATTTTGAGCGCCTTGTAAAGAAAAGGCAACGGACATTTCTTTGCCTGCTCCTTGTATTTTGTTCGCTGACTCTCGCTCACTTCAAGCAAGCGAATTGTTTGCTCATCCTTTGCCATCATCACATTGCGCACATGTGATGCAAGACCATTGACTACATTACTTCCGTCAAAACCACGCTGGATAATGCCATCAAGCAATACCATGATGTCGGAGACTTTATTCTCAAGCGACAAGTCGATTATCTTAAAGTAGTTGTCGGCATCAAGCACATTGAGGTCTTGAAGCACCTTGTCGTAAGTGATGTTTCCCTGACAGAAACTCGTCACTTGGTCGAAAATGGACAGTGCGTCACGCATTCCTCCATCAGCTTTCTCAGCAATGACGTTTAAGGCCTCTTCCTCACACGTAATGCCTTCTTTTTCTGCCACCATACTTAAATGATGAACTATCTCAGGCACTGTCATGCGCTCGAAGTCGTAGATTTGACAACGAGAGAGTATGGTGGGAAGAATCTTGTTTTTCTCGGTCGTGGCAAGGATAAATATCACATGCGCGGGCGGTTCCTCCAATGTCTTCAAGAAGGCGTTGAAAGCAGCTTGCGAAAGCATGTGAACCTCGTCTATGATAAAAACCTTGTATCTGCCTGTCTGTGGTGGTATAAGCGTTTGCTCCATAAGGGTCTTTATATTCTCCACAGAGTTGTTGCTGGCGGCATCGAGCTCAAAGATATTCATTGACCTTCCCTCGTTGAAAGCCTTGCAACTCTCGCATTCATTACAAGCCTCACCGTCGCTGGTGGGGTTCTCGCAGTTGATTGCCTTTGCAAAGATACGGGCGCAGGTGGTCTTTCCCACGCCACGAGGACCGCAAAAAAGAAAGGCGTGTGCCAGTTTGCCTGTCCTCACTGCATTCTTCAAGGTTGTGGTAAGCGCGTCTTGCCCCACCACCGACGAGAAAGTCATTGGTCGATATTTCCTTGCGGAAACGATATAGTTGTCCATAGATAATTGTAGATAGTATCGTTGTGCAAACTTACAAAAATAATTCCTAAACGCCCGCCTTTTGCGCAAAAAGATTACGCCAAGAAAATAAAAAAAGCGTTGCCCCCACCCACGGTGAGAGCAACGCTCCAATTTCTTGATAATTGTTTAGAAAGCTTATGCCTCTGCAGGAGCCTCAGCCTCAGCATTGTCAGCCTCAGCGGCCTGTGCAGCCTCGGCAGCCTTTGCAGCTTCAGCCTCTGCCTTTGCGGCAGCCTCAGCAGCCTTCTTGTCAGCCACTTTCTTGGCAATAGCCTCATTGACTTTCTTCTCAGCTTCCAAAGCCTTGGCAGCAGCCTCTTGACGGCTCTTTGACTGCGCGTCGATAGTAGCGTTGAGCTTCTGCTCCTTGGCAGTCTTCCAAGCGTCATACTTCTGCTGGCAAGCGGCCTCGTCGAACGCACCCTTCTTGACACCGCCACGGAGATGCTTCATCATGTAGACACCCTCACCCTTAAGGATGTTGCGAACAGTGTCCGTGGGCTGTGCGCCTGCCTCTACCCAGTAGAGAGCACGATCGAAATTCAAATCTACGGTAGCAGGATTGGTGTTAGGATTGAACATACCAATCTTCTCGATAAACTTACCATCACGTGGTGCTCTAACGTCAGCGATCACAATTCTGTAAACTGCGTAGCCCTTGTGGCCGCCGCGCTGCAATCTGATTTTTGTTGCCATTTTGTTTTAAAAAACTATTATAAAGGTTTGAATTTAATGCTGCCAACACGTGACAGCGTGTGCAAAGTTACTACTTTTTAATTATATGTCAATGAGATGCCCATTGTTTTTTAACAAAAACTTACATTACACCGTCTTCCCGGAGCTTCAACTGCCATTTCCAAGCAGATCGCATCACGTCATCGAGCGATGTATCAGCCTTCCATCCAAGAACCTTGTTGGCCTTTGAGCAGTCACCCCAAATCTTCTCAATGTCGCCTTCACGACGAGGGCCGTACTTCCAGTTGAGCTTCACGCCTGTAGCCCTCTCAAAGGTTTCCACAATCTCAAGCGTGGAGTTTCCGCGTCCCGTGCCAATGTTGAAGTAGTCAATTACAGGACTGTCTTCATCGTCAAGCACCCTCCTCATGGCAGCCACGTGAGCCTTCGCGAGGTCTACCACATATATGTAATCACGGATGCATGTGCCATCAGGCGTGTTGTAATCGTTGCCAAAGATGGTAAGCTGCTTGCGGATGCCAATTGCCGTCTGTGTAACGTAAGGTATGAGGTTGTTTGGCACTCCATTGGGAAGCTCGCCAATGAGAGCGGAAGGGTGAGCGCCTATAGGGTTGAAATACCTCAGGATGATGCTCTTGATCGGAGCCCCGCTGTGAATGTAATCATGGATAATCTGCTCGTTGATTTCCTTGGTGTTGCCATAAGGCGACGTAGCCTTCTGGTGAGGAGCAGTCTCAGTGACAGGCAAGTTCTCAGGCTTAGGCTGTCCGTAGACCGTACAACTTGATGAGAAGATGATGCCCTTCACGTTATACTTAGGCATCAACTCAAGAAGGTTGATCAATGAAACGACGTTGTTGCGATAATAAAGCAACGGCTTCTGAACGCTCTCACCCACAGCCTTGCTTGCGGCGAAATGGATAATGCCCTCTATGTCAGGGTATTTCTTGAACACGTTTTCCGTAGCTTCCTTGTCGCGCAAGTCCACTTTTTCAAACGCGGGGCGAACGCCCGTGATTTTCTCAATGCCATCGAGAACCTCAATTTTTGAATTTGAAAGGTCATCGACAATCACCACTTTGTATCCCGCCTCAATAAGCTCAACGGAAGTGTGGGAGCCTATAAAGCCTGTGCCTCCCGTGACAAGGATAGTCTGTTTCATAAATAAATAAGTATAAAAGGTTTGTTATTACGCCCACAAAGATACTTAAAATTCCATTAACTGCAAGCTATTGGCAGAAAAAAGTTGTAACTTTGCACGAAAATTATAAAACACAATAATAAAAGGACATAACATAAAAATTATGAGCATTCAAACTGAGAAGATCAAGGAGCTTGTCGCCAAACGTGAGCAAGCTCGCCTTGGAGGTGGACAGAAAGCCATCGACAAGCAGCACGCCCGTGGTAAGTACACTGCCCGCGAGCGCATCGAGATGCTTGTCGACAAGGACTCATTCGAGGAGTACGACATGTTCAAGCTTCATCGTTGCCACAACTTCGGCATGGAGAAGAAGCAGTTCCTCGGCGATGGTGTCGTGGCTGGCTCAGCTACCATCGACGGCAGGCTTGTATATGTTTACGCACAAGATTTCACTGTCAACGGAGGTTCGCTTTCCGAGACCATGGCGCAAAAGATTTGCAAGGTCATGGACATGGCAATGCAGAATGGCGCACCCGTAATCTGCATGAACGACTCCGGTGGCGCACGCATACAGGAAGGCATCTCAGCCCTCGCCGGCTACGGAGAAATTTTCGAGCGCAACATTCTCGCCTCTGGTGTCATACCTCAGATATCCATGATTCTCGGCCCTTGCGCTGGCGGTGCCGTTTACTCCCCTGCCCTGACCGACTTCATCCTCATGACAGAAGGCACGAGCTATATGTTCCTTACAGGACCGAAGGTGGTAAAGACAGTCACAGGTGAGGACATCGACTCTGAGCACCTTGGCGGAGCGAGCGTGCACGCAAGCAAGAGTGGTGTCACGAGTTTTACGGCCAAGACGGAAGAGGATGCCATGGAGATGATCAAGAAGCTCTTGAGCTACATCCCATCCAACAACACCGAGGAGGCTCCACGCGTAGAATGCACAGACCCTGTGGATCGCAAGGAAGACTTGCTCAATGAGATTTTGCCTGACGATCCCAACAAGGCATACGATATGTATAAGGTTATAACTGCAGTAACCGACAATGGCGAGTTCTTCGAAGTGCAGCCTAAGTTCGCGAAGAACATCATCACAGGTTTCGCTCGCTTCAACGGCCAGAGCGTGGGCATCGTGGCAAATCAGCCTTCAGCTTACGCTGGCGTGCTCGACGTAAACGCTTCCCGCAAAGGCGCTCGCTTCGTGCGCTTCTGCGACGCTTTCAATATTCCTATCGTCTCCCTCGTCGACGTTCCAGGATTCCTTCCAGGCACAGGTCAGGAATACAATGCCGTAATCCTGCACGGAGCACAGTTGCT
This sequence comes from Prevotella sp., assembly GCA_036743855.1. Taxonomy (GTDB): domain Bacteria; phylum Bacteroidota; class Bacteroidia; order Bacteroidales; family Bacteroidaceae; genus Prevotella. The sequence goes on from DAINOS010000030.1 coordinate 13,973, forward strand.
CTACGCCTATGGTGAGGCCACGGTGCCAAAGATTACCATTACCTTGAGAAAGAGCTACGGCGGCAGCCATATCGTCATGGGTTGCAAGCAGCTCCGCTCAGACCTCAACTTCGCTTGGCCTACCGCCGAAATCGCCGTTATGGGCGCAAGCGGGGCAGTGGCAGTGCTCTGTGGTAAAGAGGCTAAGAAAATCAAGGAAGAAGGCGGTGACGTGAAAGCGTTCCTCGCCGAAAAGGAAGACGAGTACACAAAGACATTCGCCAATCCTTACCAAGCTGCACAATTTGGCTACATCGACGATGTCATTGAGCCTCGCAACACACGCTTCCGCATTTGCCGCGGTCTGGCGCAATTGGCTCACAAGCGTCAGTCGCTGCCTGCCAAGAAGCATGGGTGCATGCCAATGTAATTAAGAAATGAGCGAAATAAAAATGGACAAGAACATATATGCGGCAATAGCGATGGCTATCTTCGAGTACGAAGGCAACAACGTACACGACAGAGAGCCAGGCATCATCACAATCAAGCCTAAGCAGACTTTGTGGGATGCCAAGCAGATTTCATTCACCGCAAAACCTTAATAAAGATGAAGCAGTTTAAATATACAATCGCCGGCAAGGAGTATGAAGTCGAAATCGTCGACATTAACGAAGAGACCAATGTCGCCAACGTTAAAGTGAACGGGGAAGAGTTTGAAGTGGGCATGGAAAAGCCTGCCGAGGAGACCGAAAAGCCAAAGGTAACGCTTGGCAAGCCCGTAGCTGAGGAAAGCGACGACGCTCCAGCCACTGCAAACGTAAACACAGCAAACGCCATTAAAGCTCCATTGCCAGGCACCATCACGTCAATCAACGTAAAGGTCGGCGACGAGGTGAAGGCTGGCGACACCCTGCTCGTGCTGGAAGCCATGAAGATGGCTAACAACATCGAGGCTGAAAAAGACGGCAAAGTCGCGGCTATATGCGTCAAGGCCGGACAGAGCGTCATGGAAGACGATGCTCTCGTCGTGATTGAATAAAAAGGCCATAAGCCACATTTTTTAATATACTAAACGCCTGTTTTGTGTGAAATCATGCAAAAACAGGCGTTTTGTCATTATTTATGGCTACCTTTGCAACCAAAAGAATTTTAGAATAAAATCATAATGGCCAAAAAGAGAATTTTATTCATCAATCAAGAGATTGTACCCTATGTCCCAAAGTCGGAAATGGCTTTACTCGGACGTGACTTGCCTCAGAAAATGCAGGCTGGAGGTTTTGACGTGCGAACATTCATGCCTAAATGGGGCAATATTAACGAGCGTCGCGGACAGCTTCACGAAGTCATCCGCCTCTCGGGTCTTAACATCGTCATTGACGACACTGACCACCCTTTGATAATAAAGGTGGCAAGCATACCGGTGACAAGACTTCAAGTCTATTTCATCGACAACGAGGATTATTTCATCAAGCGTCGTTCCATGACCGAGGACGAGAATGGCGACGAGTATGATGACAATGGCGAGAGGGCCATATTCTTCGCTCGCGGCGTGCTTGAGACGGTAAAGAAGTTGCGCTGGGATCCTGATCTCATCCACTGTCAAGGATGGATGGCAGGAGTCATTCCCCTCTACATCAAGACTGCTTATCATGACGACCCCGCATTTGCCAACACAAAGGTCGTGACATCCTTGTTTTCAAAACAGTTCAAGGCCAACTTCGGCACCAAGTTTAAGGAATGCGTGGAGTTCGGCACAGCCAAGGCTGACCTGTTGGAGAAATACTCTGAGCACTTCGACTATATCGACCTTGCCAAACTTGCCATCGATTACAGTGATGGAGTGATTGAGGCGGCCGAGAAAGTCAATGACAACGTACTCTCATACGCCAAGGAGTCTGGCAAGCCACTGATGGAATATCCTGGTGAAGACTATATTGATGCCTACAAGGATTTCTACAACAAGCTATTAGGATAAAGCATGAAAATAAAGACCATATTTTTTCTTATCTCTGGTCTCGTCTTGGCCGCGTGCTCAGACAACACCGACGAGATAGGTTCATCACTTACAAAAGATACTGATGCCGTAAACGTCGAAACGAAGTCGTTTGGCATCGCCAGCCAGTCTGTACTTGCCGATTCAGTGCTGTCGAGAAACAACATTGGATACCTTGGCAAGGTTCGCGACTCGGAAACGGGCGACTATATCACCGGCAACTTCATGGCTCAATTCTTCAACCTTGAGGGATATAAATTCCCAAGCAAAAACAAGATGGTCGGCATAAACGCCAAGGGTGATACCATAAAGGGATTGGTAAAGGCTGACTCATGTGAGATACGCTTGTTCTACGCCAAGCACTATGGTGACAGCACGCGCACCATGAAGCTAACGGCATACGAGATGGGCAAGCCGATGACCGAAGACAAGAATTATTATAGCAATTTCGACCCACTGGAGGAAGGCTATGTGAGAAAAGGAGGCATAGCTCAAGACAAGGTGTACACGCTTACAGACTATATGGTGCCAGAGTCAACACGCGACAGCTCGTCCTACGAGCCATATATCACCATAAAGCTCAACGGCAAATACACCGACGCTAACGGAAAGGAATACAACAACTACGGCACATACATACTGGAAACATATTATGAGCATCCAGAGTATTTCAAGAATGCCAACACTTTCCGAAAGAACGTCGTCCCAGGCTTCTACTTCAAACACAAGGCTGGATTGGGCAACATGGCCTATATTGACGCTTCACAGTTGAACATTTCATACAAGTTCGAGGATAATGACAGCGTGATGAACGGCATAACGATATTTTGGGGCACTGAGGAAGTGCTGCAGACATCAACCGTCACCAACGACAAGAGCACTCTCAAAAGACTCGCAAACGACAACTCGTGCACCTATTTGAAAACCCCATCAGGCATTTTCACGGAGTTGACGCTTCCTGTTGAGGACATCATCTCCGGACATGAAAACGACAACATCGCTGGAGCTTCGCTCACCATCCCGAGAATCAACAGCGACGCACCAAGCACGGAATACACGTTCAGTATACCTCAGCACTTGTTGATGGTTCCCAAAGACTCTCTCAACAGCTTCTTCGAAAATATGGAGATGTACAACAACCGCACGTCGTTCCTCACTTCATACTCGGGGAAGTCCTCAACAAACGGCTACACTTTCGACAATATCTCCAACATGATCACGTCGATGGCAGCCATTGACAAGGACAAGCGTTCAGCCAATTGGAACAAGGTCGTGCTCATTCCTGTAACGCTAACGACATCAAGCTCTTCCACAAGCAATAGTTATAGCTACTATTACTCCTATTATTATGGAAGTTCAAGCTCCTCGTCGAGCAGCACTGTCACCAAGGTGTCACACGACATGTCATTGACAAGCACAAAGCTCGTGAAAGGTACCGACGATGACAACAGCCCACTTAAGTTGAATGTCATATACAGCAGGTTTAAGTAACAAGTACAATCGTCATGGCCGACAATTTTCTCGAAAGACATCGCAGAGACTATGAAGAGCGCAAGGAGGCTTGGCTCAGGAACAAGAAGCACATGCCAAAAGTGAAAAGGAAGCTCCAAAGGCCCGACGACGAAAGCTTATAAAACAAAACGGCGCATCATGGGAATTTTCGGATTATTCAGCAAGAAAAACAAGGAAACGCTCGACCAAGGCCTTGAGAAAACCAAGCAGAGCGTATTTTCTAAAATTACTCGTGCCATAGCTGGCAAGTCTAAGGTTGACAGCGACGTACTCGACAATCTTGAAGAAGTGCTAATAAGCTCAGACGTTGGTGTTGACACTACTGTCAAGATTATCAACCGCATTGAGGAACGTGTGGCAAGAGACAAGTATGTGTCCACATCCGAACTCAACAAGATTCTTAAAGAGGAAATCGCCTCGTTGCTCACGGAAAACAACTCCGATGACAATGCCAATTGGGATTTACCGACAGACCACAAACCTTATGTCATACTGGTTGTCGGCGTCAACGGTGTTGGCAAGACTACCACGATTGGAAAACTTGCTTACCAGTTCAAAAAGGCTGGAAAGAAAGTTTATCTCGGTGCTGCCGACACGTTCCGAGCCGCCGCTGTTGAGCAAATACAGATATGGGGCGACCGTGTCGGAGTGCCTGTTATAAAGCAGCAGATGGGTTCTGACCCAGCCAGCGTGGCATTCGACACATTGCAAAGCGCAAAAGCCAACGATGCGGATGTAGTCCTTATAGACACCGCAGGACGACTTCACAATAAGGTAGGGTTGATGAACGAGTTGAAGAAAATCAAGGATGTCATGAAGAAGGTTCTTCCCGACGCGCCAGATGAGGTTCTGCTCGTTCTCGACGGCAGCACAGGTCAGAATGCCTTTGAACAAGCAAAACAATTCGCCGCTGTCACCAATATCACATCTCTCGCAATTACAAAGCTTGATGGCACGGCAAAAGGAGGCGTGGTCATAGGAATATCCGACCAACTGAAAGTGCCTGTAAAGTACATTGGCTTAGGTGAGAAGATGGAAGACCTGCAACTATTCAATAAGAAAGAATTTGTCGACTCGTTATTCTGATCGACATTCATTAATATGAAGAAAAACCAGATAGACTTTATCACCATGGGCTGTTCGAAGAATCTCGTTGATTCTGAGCAGCTCATGCGTCGTTTTGAGAACATAGGCTATCACTGCATCCATGACCCTAAGCGCCCGCAAGGCGAGATAGCCGTCATCAACACTTGTGGCTTCATTGAGAGCGCAAAGGAAGAGAGCATCAACACCATCCTTGAGTTTGCCAACGCAAAGAGCAAAGGGCGAATCAACAAGTTGTATGTAATGGGATGTCTGTCTCAGCGTTATCAAAAGGAACTGGAAGAAAGCCTTCCTGAGGTCGACAAGTTTTATGGCAAGTTCAACTACACTCAGCTGCTCAATGACCTTGGGCCAGCTCAAAACC
>DAINOS010000031.1:0-18838 GCA_036743855.1 Prevotella sp.
TCGGTGATGGGCGTGGCTGCCATACGTGGCTATCAAGGCTCGGGCGAGAAAAACGGCTATGCCAAGAATGAGCTCATGGCGTGCCTGAAACACTATGCCCTCTACGGAGCATCGGAGGCTGGGCGCGACTACAACACGGTGGACATGAGCCACATGCGCATGTACAACCAATATCTTCCGCCATACAAGGCAGCGGTAGAGGCTGGCGTGGGCTCAGTGATGTCGTCGTTCAACATCGTGGACGGCATGCCTGCCACGGGCAATCGATGGCTCATGACCGACGTGCTGCGCAAGCAGTGGGGCTTCGGCGGCTTCCTCGTCACCGACTACGGATCCATCAACGAGATGAACAACTGGGGCTTCGGCGACCAGAAGCAAAGCACGGCGCAAGCCATGAACGCCGGCACCGACATGGACATGTGCTCCTCGGCTTACACTCTCCAGCTGAAGGCTTGCCTCGACGACGGCACGGTGACCATGGCGCAGATAGACCAGGCCGTGAGGCGAGTGTTGGAGGCTAAATACAAGCTCGGGCTCTTCGATGACCCTTATCGCTATTGTGACCCCAAGCGCGAGAAGAAGGCTCTCTACACGGCTGAGCACCGCCAGACGGCTCGCGACATTGCCGCGCAGACTTTCGTGCTGCTGAAGAACGACAACGACATCTTGCCCTTGAAAAAGCAAGGTTCCATCGCTCTCATAGGCCCTCTCGCCGACACTCGCAACAACCTTCCCGGATGCTGGTCCACGGGCGACAAGCCTGAGAAATACACCACCATAAAAGAGGCCATGCAGCGCTATCTCGGCGACAAGGCAACCGTGACCTATGCCCAAGGCTCCAATATCTACGACGACAGCGTGCGCCAGGCATCGGTAGATTTTGGCCGCCCCATACCACGTGGCGATGGCAAGCAGATGCTTGCTGAGGCTCTGAAAGTAGCCAAAAACGCCGATGTCATCGTGGCTTGTCTCGGTGAAATGGCCGAAATGAGCGGTGAGAGCTCGGCGCGCACCGACCTCACCATGCCCGATGCTGAGGCTCGCTTGCTCAAGGCTCTCGTGAGGACAGGTAAGCCAGTGGTGCTGCTCAACTTCGCTGGCCGCCCAACGGTGCTCTCGTGGGAGAACGACAACGTGGCGGCAATCATGAACGTGTGGTTCGCCGGTTCTGAGACTGGTGATGCCATCTGCGACGTGCTCTTTGGCGACAAGGTGCCCACGGGCAAGCTGGTCAATAGTTTCCCACGTGTGACAGGGCAAGAGCCTCTCTATTATAACCACCTCAACACGGGTCGCCCCGTGGAGGACGGCAGCAAGGTGTTTCGCAAATACCAAAGCAACTATACCGATGTGACGCAGGGACCTCTCTATCCCTTCGGATACGGTTTGAGCTACACCACTTACAGTTACTCTCCGGTGACGCTTTCTTCTCCGACGATGACCGCAGGTAGCAAGGTTACGGCAACCGCCACCATTACCAATACGGGCAATCGTGATGGCGATGAAATCGTGCAATTTTACATCCGCGACCGCTATGCGAGCATCGTGAGACCGGTGAAGGAGCTCAAAGGCTTCCAGCGTGTGCACCTCGCCAAGGGCGAGAGCAAGGCGGTGTCGTTTGACATCGACGCATCCACCCTCAGCTTCTACGACAACGAAGGCAAGGCGGTGCTTGAACCGGGCGACTTCGACATCATGATTGGCACCAACAGTGCCAACGTGCAGACGGTCAAGCTCACGTTGACAAAGTAGGGTAGATGATAGCCAAAAGCGTTGAAACACAGCCATTTATGAATCCTCGCGTGAGGCCATCGCGATTCAAGCGTAAACGCGTCGCGATTCAAGCGTAACGGCATCGCGATTCAAGCGTAACGGCGACGCGATTCAAGCGTGAAGCCGACGCGGTTTCAACGATACCCAGACGTGGGGAGTTTACGCTACAAATAATGTGACGCTGATATAAACGAACAGGGGCGGTCCTTTCGGGCCGCCCCTGATTGCGTTTATATGCTGCTTGGTGCTGTTTTACAAGTGTTTACACCACTTTACTTCTCTTGGTATCCGTCGTTTTGCTTCCAGTTGGTGTTTTCCTCCATCACCGATGTCGGCACGGGGAACACGCGGCGGCGCTTGTCGAAGTTGGCGTTGGCGAAGCCTTTTCGGTGGAACCCATACTCGCTCTCGAACGTGCCGAAGCGTATCATGTCGTTGCGGCGCCAGTTCTCGTCGAAAAACTCACGACCTCGCTCATCGAGAATCTCCTTCAACGATGGCGCGTGGTCGAGCAAAGGAGCGTTGACATAAGCGCGAATCTGGTTGAACAGGCTCTGTGGCGTGTCGCCGTTGGTGGCGTTGGCTCCGCGGAGTATGGCCTCCGCCTTTTCCAGCAATATGTCGGCATAGCGGAATATCGGCACGTCGTTGCTCTGGTAGCGGTCGTGCTCAGCGAACTCGTTGGGGTTGGGATAAAACTTTATCGACCTGTAGCCTTGTCGCCATCCGTTGGGCGTGGCTCCGGCGTTGAGCTGTGCCTCGCCGCCCTTTTTCAGCGTGATGGTCTTGGTGAACTCCAGTTGTGAGCCATTATACATATAAGGTGTGGAAGTCTCCTCGCCCGTTATGGCGTCGTGGATGAACACCTTTCCCATGAGCACGCACTTGTTGCGCTCGTCGCCTTTGAGGGTGAAAAGGTCGCTGAACTCCGGGTTCATGGCGCAGATGCCGGCGCACGACTTTTTCATCAGCCCGTTGTAATAGCCTGTCGGCGAGCCTTGGTCTATCTTCCTGAACGTGCGGAAGCGCCCGTAGAGCATGCCTTGCGCCGACACGCAGTCGTAGGGCATGGCATAGATGAAGTCCTTGATTTGCGCCCCGTTGTCGTAGAGGAACTTCTTGCGATAGTTGTCGGAGAGGTTGAAGAGTCCGCTCTGGATGATGTCGTCGCAATATGCCACCGCGTCGTTGAGCTTCGCGTTTGCCGTGGTGGTGGGGTCATAGTCGGCCACGTTGCCACAGGTGTATACCGCCCAGTTCATGTACAGTTTCACCAAGAGGGCTTCCGCCATCCACTTGTTTGGCTTGCCGTAGGTTGAGGCATCGCTTGCCGTGGAGAGGTCGGGCAGACACTCCTTGAGCTCCTTCTCTATGAACTCAGCCACTTCCTTGCGCGGCTTGCGCTCAATGGCCTCGTTGTCGTCGTATAGCTTGTCCAGCACGGGCACGTCGCCATAGCTGTCCATCAAGATGAAGTGGTAGAAGGCTCGCACGGCGCGGAGGTTGGCGATGTAACGCCTTGTGGTGGCGTTGTCGGTTTCCGCAAGCTCGCTCATGAGCTTGTTGCACCTCGTGATGCCACCCGCCACGTCGCTCCACCAGTTGAGGGGCTTGTCGCTCGCGAGGAAGGTGTGCAGGGTGGGGTTGATGTTCTCAGCCCCGTCGTAGTAGTCGCCGTCGAAGCTCAGGCCTGTCGCTTCGTCGGACGAGAAGGTCTGGTAGCGGTTGTAGTTGTTGCCAAGCTGCTCGCGGAATGCATAGTAGGCATCGGCCATTTTGCCTTCCAAGGCTATCTCCGACTCGGTAGGATATTGCGTCAGTTTCGACTTGACATCCACGTCGAGGTCGGTGCACGCCGCCGTGGCCATGGTGACGATGGCCGCCGCTATTAAGTATTTCTTTTTTACCATTATTGCTTAAACATTAGAAGTTGACTTTCACGCCCATCATGAACGTGCGTGTGTGTGGGTAATAATAGTTGCGCCATTGTATGCCGGGCGTGAGTCCGCCGAGGTCCACCTCAGGGTCGGTGCCCTTGTAGCCCGTGATGGTGAACACGTTGTCGCAGGTGGCATACACGGAGAGACTGCTGACCCAATCGCCTATCTTCCCGAAGTCGTAGGCCAAGGTGAGCGTGGACAGGCGGAGATAGCTGCCGTTCTCTATCCAGCGGTCTGACGGTGCCTGTGAGTTCACGTCGCCATATTTCTGGTCGGTAAGGCACTCCTTGAGCACGTTCTTTCCTTGCGAGATGAGGCTCACGCAGTTGCCTTGGGCGCGCAAGGCGTTGAAAATCTTGTTGCCTATCACGCCCTGGAAAAAGGCGTTGAGGCTCCAGCGCTTGTAGGTCAGCGTGTTGTTCCATCCGTAGGTGAGCTTGGGTTGCGCGCTGCCGGTCTTCACGCGGTCGGTGTCTTGAGGCTTGGTGGTCGTCTCGCCGGTGCGCTCGCCTGTGGCAGGGTCGTGGACGTAAAACTGGCTGACGCCCTTGTCGTCGTAGCCAGCCCACTCGTATGTGTAGAACTGCCCTATGGGGCTGCCCTCCATGATGCGCTGCACGCATACGCCGTTGTTGCCGGTGATCATGCAGTCGGCCTCGTTGATGTAGTTCACCGAGAACGTCTGGTTGGAGAGCTTCACCACCTTGTTGCTGTTGTGCGAGAGGTTGAGACTTGTGGTCCACTTGAAGTCTTTTGTCGTCACGGGCACGGCGTGTAAGCTCAGTTCCACGCCCTTGTTGCTTATGTCGCCCACGTTGGCCGTCATGGTGCCGAAGGCATAGCGGTTGGTCGACACTGGGTAATAATATATGAGGTCGGAGGTGCGCTTGTCGTAGTATTCAATCGTTCCGGACAGTCTGCCTCCGAAGAAGCCGAAGTCGATGCCAATGTTGAACATTCCGGTGCGCTCCCATTTCAGGTTGGGGTTGGAGTTGTTTGTCGCCCCGATGGTGTGCATGTTGTGGGTTTGCCCCTTGGAGTCGGTGTATTGGAACCAGCCTGTGGCGGCGTAGGTCTGCAATGCCGTGAAGGCGTCAAAGCCCAACGAGTTGCCGCTCACGCCATATCCAGCGTGCAGCGAGAGGTTGTCGAACACGTTGAGGTTCTTGATGAAGTCCTCCTCGCTCAGTCGCCATGCCGCGCTCACCGACGGGAACGTCGCCCAACGGTTGTTCTTGCCGAATGCCGATGAGCCGTCGCGACGAAGGGTCGCCTGAACGCTGTATTTGTCGGCGAAGGAATAGTTGGCGCGCCCGTAGAAGGAAATCATGCGCAGGGTCGAGAGGTTGCCGCTCTCCACGGCGTCGATGCCGTCAATCTTGTTGGCGAACGTGAGGTCATAATACTTCAGGTTGTCGTTGTAGAAGTCTTTCACCGTGAGCCCGAAGCCGTCGTCTTGGTTTGCCTCCTCCCATGAATATCCCGCCATGAAGCCGAGTCGGTGGTCATCGCCAATATTGGCTTGGTAGTTGGCGTAAGTCTCAAACACCTTCTTGTTGCTGAAATATGTGCTGCGTGTGGCCTGCCCGTTGCTTTGCGTGATTTGCGACTTGGTGGAGTGGTAAATGGACGTGATGTTCTGCTTGTCGGAGTAGGAGAACTGCGCGGTCCACGTGAGACCCTTCATGAGGTTGAGGTCGGCCTTGCCCGTGATTTGCAGCCGCTTCTTCACATAGTTCATCATGTCCTCGTGGATCATCGACACGGGGTTGTAGTAGTGGGTGACGCTCGATGAGCTGAACCAGCTTCCGTCCTCGTTTCTCACGGGCTGTATCGGCGAGTAATAAGCCATGGCGTCGGTGACGCCCTCGCCCCAGTCGCCACCGCTTGGCACGTCGTTGCTCTCGGTGCGGCTGTAGTTCACACCGAGGGCGAGGTTGAGCCTGTCGTGCAGCACTTTCGATTGAGCCAACGCCCTCGCGGAGAAGCGCTCCTTGTCGGTGGCCTTTATCACGCCCTTGTGGTTGAGGTAGTTGAGGCTGACGTTGTAGCTCGACTTGGCTGTCCCGCCACTCACCGAGAGGTTGTGGTTGTGGCTGAAGCCGGTGCGCTCCACCTCTTTCTGCCAGTCGGTGTCGGCGCCCTTGTCGTCGGGCAGGGTGAAGTTGTTGGCCTTGGCATAGTCGCGCAGGTCCGTGGCTGTGGCAAGGTCAAGGTCCTTGGCCACGTTCTCCATTGCCACATAGCCTCGATAGCCTATCTTCGCGGCGCCGTCGCGTCCCTTCTTCGTGGTGACGATGATGACACCGTTGGCGGCCTTGGAACCGTATATCGCTGTGGCGGTGGCATCGCGCAGCACGTCGATGCTCTCGATGTCGTCGGGCGAAATCAGCGAGAGGTCCACCCCTGGCACGCCGTCCACAATATAATAAGGTTGCATGGCCTCGCCCGTGCGAAGCGTTGAGGCGCCGCGCAGGGTGACAGAGGGCTCGCCGTTGGGGTCGGCGGTGGTGGTGACCACGAGCCCTGGCACTTTGCCTTGCAGGAGCTCGCCTGGCGATGTCACCACTCCGAGGTTGAGGTCGTCTTGCTTCAAGGTGGTGATGGAGCTTGTCACGTCTTTCCTCCGCATCGTGCCGTAGCCCACGACAACCACTTCGCTAAGGGTCTTGTCGTCTTCGTGCAACACCACTTGATTGCTTTGCGCGGCCTTGACAGTTTGGCTTGTGAAACCGAGAAAAGAGAATTGCAGGCGTTGCGATGGCGTGGCGTCGATAGTGTAGCGGCCATTGCCGTCGGTGATGGTGCCTTTCTTGCTGCCTTCCACTCTCACCACCACTCCTGCCAAGGGGTTGCCCTTCACGTCTACGACGGTGCCACTGATGTCGCTTTCAGCGAATGCCGTGGAGCCGGCGACGAGGAATGAGCCTGCCAGCAAACAGCGCTTAAAGCTCCTCATGCCGCTTCTTTTTTTGTTATACATTTTGATAATTTGGATTTTCTAAAAACAAATATTACTTTTTATTACACCACTTACCGACATGGCATATCTTAATGATGGGAACGCGAGCCAAATGTTATAACGTTCTTTCTTACAGATATATACTACATGACGTAAAGCAGCAAAAAACTATTGATTGAAATTGAGTTTTGATATTTTGCCGTCTGTCTCGCGTGCAAAATTAAGCCTTAATGCTGAAATGCGCAAATTTTTACATGTCTTTCGTCTGTTTTTGTATGAAAATTTGCACGCGCTGATTGATAGTTTGATAGAAACGCAACGCCCTGGGAAGGCCTTGCGGCTTTTCCAGGGCGTGTTTGGTTGAATCTTTTCTTGGTTGTTGTCTACGCTCGTGCGTTGGGTGTGGTGACGCTTACGCGTTGAGCAGCTTTTCGAGGTCTGCGCCAGCCTTGAACTTGGCAACCTTCTTTGCCTCGATGTGCAGAGGCGCGCCTGTGAGAGGGTTCTTGCCATCGCGTGCGGGACGCTCGTTGACGGAGAATGTGCCGAATCCGATGAGCTGAACCTTTTCGCCAGCGGCGAGAGCTTGCTTGATGGCATCTGTTGTGGCCTCAAGAGCTTGCTTGGCTTCTGTGGCGTTGATATTGGCTGCTGCGGCAATCTTCTTGATGAGATCTGCTTTTGTCATAATTGTAATATAGTTTAATGTGATTTATTTTGCTTAATCATAATGTTTCGCGGTGGGCTGGTGCGGGACTTCAAACGCCTTTTTCGCTCTAAATCCCTTATTCAGCGACAAATATAGTGCAATAGTTTTAATCAACAAACAAAAAGGAAGGAAAAATGACATAAAAGGCTAAAAAAAGTGGTAAAAGGCTCGCAAGATGGGCTTTTAAGGGCTTTTTTTCGTAATTTTGCATCGGTGCCCTCGCTTTTGTGGCGTGGGGCGGTTATAAAACAGAATCATACAGTCATTATGCTTAGAATGCCCGCGGTAACACGCAACCTTATCATCGTGAATTTCTTGTGCTTCATAGCCATGCTCGCCTTGGGGCGTGTGGTTGACCTCAACTCCTTGTTTGGCCTCCACTTCTTTCTCGCCACCGACTTTCATGTCTATCAGCTCATTACTTATATGTTCATGCACGGTGGTTGGGAGCACATCATCCTCAACATGTTCATGCTCTGGATGTTTGGCTCCGTGATGGAGCGCGTGTGGGGTCCGCGTCGCTTCATCGCCTATTACCTTTTCTGTGGCGTTGGCGCTGGCTTGATGCAGGAGATAGCCCAGTTCGTGCAGTTTTATCTCATCGCTTCCGACTCTGGCTTTGGCTTTTCACAACTGTTGCAAGTGGCTGCCGCCAACGATTCGGCGCTGAGCCAGTGGACTACCGTGGGTGCCTCGGGCGCCATCTATTCCCTGCTCCTTGCCTTTGGCATGATGTTCCCTGATGAGCGCATGTTTATCATCCCCATCCCAATACCCATCAAGGCAAAGTGGATGGTGCTGGGCTCCATTGCCGTGGAGTTTTTCTCCGCCCTTGCCCAGCCGGGTTCGCAGGTGGCTCACATAGCTCACCTTGGTGGCATGATATTCGGTTTCTTCTTGATAAGGTATTGGCAGCGTCACCCTTACAGTGGCGGAATGCAAGGCGGCTCGCAGATTTTCAGCAACATGAGAAACCGCTGGGAGCAAAGCAAGATGAAACGCCAACGCAATGATAACCCTGACTGGGATTACAACGCCCGCAAGAGGGCCAACCAGGAGGAGGTTGACCGCATACTTGACAAGATACGCAAGAGCGGCTACGACAGTTTGACGCGTGACGAGAAGCAGACGCTCTTCGACCAAAGCAAAAAATGAATAAAGTCTCACGTGTCGCTTTCCAAATAATAGGTGGGGCCAATGTGGCTTCCATCTTGTTGATGCTGCTCATCGGCAATGCCGACAAGGTAGATCCTGTCGTGTGGCCGAAGTTGAGCAACATGGGGTTGTTTTTCCCTATTGTCCTTGCCATCAATGTCTTCTTCCTTGTCTTTTGGGCGTTGGTCAAGGTCAAAATGACCATAATACCATTGTTGGGCTTTATCGTTTGCTATGGCCCTGTGAGGAGGTATTGCCCTTTCAACTTCCCGTCTGACCCGCCAAAGGGAAGCATCAAGGTGCTATCGTATAACGTGTATAGTTATGCGGGATGGGAAGACCGTGACAAGCCGAATGCCATACTGCAATATATCAAGCGTCAAGACGCCGACATCGTGTGCCTGCAAGAGTCGGCGGAGAACGAGGTGGGCAGCGTGCAGGTCGATTCTATCTTGGGAAAGCTGTACGAGCATAAGGACACCGCCAGAAACAAGGGCGATTTCATGACCATCTTTTCCAAATACCCCATACTCTCCAAGGAGCACATACGTTATAAGTCGAAAGGCAACATGAGTTGCGCTTTCAAGTTGAGGGTGCGCCATCGTGACATCATCGTCGTGAACAACCACCTTGAAACCACGGGGTTGACGCTTGACGACAAGGAGCAGTTTCAGCAACTCATGAAAGGCGAGCTTGGCGGCAGGGCAGTCACCCGCACGTCGAAATGGCTCATCAATCACCTTGGCAGGCAAACAAAGAAGCGCGCGCCCGAGGCTGACGCAGTGGCAAGGTACATAGCCTATCATCGTGGAGTGCCGATGATAGTGTGCGGCGACTTCAACGACACGCCGCTTTCCTACGCGCATCGGACCATCTCCAAGGGACTTGTCGACTGCTACGTTGAGAGCGGCAACGGCCCAGGCATAAGCTATCACAGGTCGAGAATCTTTGTAAGAATCGATAACATACTTTGCACTCCAGACTTTAAACCCTACGCTTGCAAAGTAGACGATTCCATTAAAAATTCAGACCATTATCCTATAATGTGCTGGCTTAAACCCTAATTTTCCCTGCTTTTCTTCATTATAAACTAAAAAAACTTGTAACTTTGCACATATTATATATTTTGGTGAAATAAAAACAACAAAAAATAACTAACAAACAAAATGCAAAACAAAGGAATCGTAATCACGACAGCCGTTCTTCTGACGCTCGTGAGCCTCTTCTACTTGAGCTTCCCGATTGCCACAAGCTATTATGACAGTCAGGCGGCCAAGCGGCCCGATGCCGTTTCCCAGCAGGATTACAAGGATTCTGTGAAGTATCTCGGCATCTACAGCTACCAGAAGTGTCTTGAGACTCAGATTGGTCTGGGTCTGGACCTTAAGGGCGGTATGAATGTGATCCTTGAGATCTCCGTGCCCGACGTGGTGGAGAATCTTGCCGATCACAAGACCGACATCGCCTTTACTCGTTCAATGGACGAGGCTCGCAAGGAGTTGCAAGCCACACAGGGCGACTTTATCACCCTTTTCATCAACGCTTATCACAAGAACGCCCCAGGCCACAAGCTCGCCGAGGTGTTCGCCACGACAGAGCTGCAGGGCAAGGTTTCTCCTACCAGCACGGACAGTGAGGTGGAGAAGGTGCTTCGCTCTGAGGTGTCTGCCGCCATCGACAACTCTTTCAATGTGGTTCGCACGCGTATAGACCAGTTTGGCGTGGTACAGCCAAATATCCAGAAGGTGCAGGGTGCCGAGGGACGTATCTCTGTTGAGATGCCTGGCATTCGCGAGCCCGAGCGTATGCGTAAGCTCTTGCAAGGCTCAGCAAACTTGGAGTTCTGGGAGACTTACAATGCCGATGAGGTGCTTCCATATCTGCAGCAGCTCGACCAGCGCCTCGCCAATGGTGATGCCGATGAGAAGACTGTTGCTGACTCTGCCAAGGCGGAGAAGGACGTAGCGACCGCAAAGGCCACTGCCGAGAAAGAGGTCAAGCAGGCAAAGCAAGACAAGCCTAAGTTCCAACTCAAGAATGGCAAGGATGCCAAGAAGAACATCAAGGCCACTCCCGACGCGCAGCTTGAGCAGGCAAAGAAATTGCACCCACTGCTCGCCATGCTCCAGACCACAGGTCAAGGCCTGAGCGTTTGCGGATACGCCAGCGTGCGCGACACGGCAGCCATCAATAAGATTATCTATGGCAGCCTCGCCAAGCAGATTCTGCCCAGCGACCTCAAGCTCCTTTGGAGCGCCAAGCCAGCTGATGGCATTCAGGCAAAGAACATATTTGAGTTGCACGCCTTGAAGATTACAACGACCAACGGTCGCGCTCCGCTGGAGGGTGACGTGGTCGTGCAGGCAAAGGACGAGTTCAACCAGCTCACTGGCCAGCCTGAGGTCTCCATGACAATGAACTCTGACGGCGCGCGTCGTTGGGCCGAGTTGACAAAGGCCAATGTGGGCAAGGCTATCGCCATTACCCTCGACAATGTTGTTTACTCCGCTCCTCGCGTAAACAGTGAGATTAGCGGTGGACAAAGCTCTATCAGTGGTAACTTCACGGTGCAAGACACCAAAGACCTTGCCAACACTCTTAACTCTGGTCGTATGCCGGCTCCTGCCCATATCGTTCAGGAAGAGGTCGTCGGTCCTACGCTTGGCGCACAGTCAATCCAGCAGGGTATCGTCTCGTTCATCGTGGCTTTCGTGCTGTTGATAATCTTCATGCTCGCCATCTACAACATCATCCCTGGCTCTATCGCCATTGGCGCGCTGTTGGTCAACGTGTTCTTCACACTTGGCATCTTGACGTCTTTCCAGGCTGCATTGACCATGAGTGGTATCGCAGGTATGGTGCTGTCGTTGGGTACAGCCGTCGACGCCAACGTGCTTGTGTATGAACGTATCAAGGAGGAGCTCCGCAAGGGCAAGGACATGAGAAAAGCTATTTCCGAAGGTTATAGCAATGCCTTCTCCGCCATCTTCGACTCCAACCTCACATCTTTGATTACAGGTATCATCCTTCTCGTTGTTGGTACAGGACCTATCCGCGGTTTCGCCACGACCTGGATCATTGGTATCGTTTGTAACTTCTTTACCGCCGTTTACCTCACTCGCTTGCTCTATGAGTACAAGCTCAACCATGGCAAGTGGATGCACTTGAAGTTCTGGACAGGTTTCTCAAAGAACCTCATGCAGAACACCAAGTATCGTTTCATGTCGATGTACAAGGTGAGCTTCGTCGTTTATGCAGTGGCAATCGTCATCTGCATCGCCAGCTTTGCCATTCGTGGCTTGAGCCAGAGCATCGACTTCACAGGTGGTCGCAACTATGTGGTGACGCTCAACAAGTCGGTTCCCGTAGAGGATGTTCGCCCTGTGCTGCAAAATGCCTTCGTCAACACCACTGGCTCAGACAAGGGCAAGCTCGCCACGACAACCGTCATCGCCATTGGTACAGATGGCAAGACAATTCGCGTGAGCACCAACTGGGATATTGACAGCAACGATCCTAACGCTGACGACAAGGCTGAGACAATACTTTACTCAGCTCTCCACAAGAGCGGCTTTGTGAGCCAGGCTAATGTTGACGCCTTCAAGAACCCGGACATCCGTCAGGGCGGCTCAATCATCAGCTCATCAAAGGTCGGCCCTTCTGTGGCCAAGGACATTACCAAGAACGCCGTCATAAGCGTAGGCTTGGCATTGCTCTGCATATTCCTTTATATCTTGCTTCGCTTCCGCAACGTTGGCTTCTCAGTCGGTTCCATCTTGGCTTTGGCCATCGATACGACCATGGTCATCGGCCTCTTCTCGCTTTGCTATGGCTGGATAGGCTTCTCGCTTGAGATTGATCAGACGTTTATCGGTGCCATCCTTACGGTGATTGGTTACGACATCAACGACTCCGTGGTGGTGTTCGACCGTATTCGTGAGAATCTCCGCCTGCATCCGAAGGGAGACAAGCAGAAGTTGTTCAACGACTCTATCAACGAGACCCTCGCGCGTACTATCAATACGTCTGTCTCTACGTTGATCGTGTTGCTCGCCATCTTCATCCTTGGTGGCAACTCCATACGTTCGTTCTCGTTTGCAATGATTGTCGGCGTGATTGTTGGTACTTTGAGTTCCATCTTCCTCGCTTCGCCTATCGCTTACATCGTGCTGGGCAAGAAGATTGACAATATGCAGCAGCAAGACAACAATGAAGAGCCTGTGGTTGCAGAGCCTGTCAAGGCATAAACACATTATTAATATATAAATGAAAAATCCCTGTTGTCGGAGTGACAACAGGGATTTTCTTTTTTAAGGATACATCATGATTTTCTTTTTTAAGGATACATCATGACGCGTCCATCTTCTTTTGTGGCTCATTTAATCGTCGGCATGTGGCTCATTCCGTCCTTAGTCGTGTCAGCGGTCAATGGGCCAGTCGTCGCGGGTTTGGATTACATTGACTTTCCTGTCACGATTTTCTTTATCTCGTTGAGCTTATTAAGCGCGTCCACTGGCGTGAGGTTGTTGATGTCAAGCTCAAGAATCTCGTCACGCACTTGTTTCAACACGGGGTCGTCGAGCTGGAAGATGTTGAGCTGCACGCCGTCTTTGTCCTTGCCAATGTTCTCCACCTTTGCCTTGCCGGCGTTGCCCACTTCAGCGTTGTCAGCCTCAAGCTCCTTCAGCACGTCGTTGGCCCGTCGGACAATAGATCGTGGCATTCCGGCCATCTCAGCCACGTGAATGCCAAACGAGTGTTCAGAGCCGCCAGGCATGAGCTTGCGGAGGAAAATCACCTTGCCATCAATCTCCTTCACTGCCACGTTGTAGTTTTTTATACGCGGGAAGTGCTTCTCCATCTCGTTGAGCTCGTGATAGTGGGTGGCGAAGAGCGTGCGCGCCTGTGAGCCACGGTGCTCATGCAGGTATTCCACTATCGCCCAGGCTATGGATATGCCGTCGTAGGTTGACGTGCCCCTGCCAAGTTCATCGAAGAGCACAAGCGAGTGCGGCGACACGTTGTTTAGGATGTCCGCCGCCTCGGTCATCTCCACCATGAACGTGGACTCTCCGAGCGAGAGGTTGTCGCTTGCGCCGACCCTCGTGAATATCTTGTCCACGAGTCCTATCCTCGCGCTCTCCGCTGGCACGAAGCAGCCTATCTGGGCCAGCAGCACGATGATGGCTGTCTGGCGTAGCAAGGCTGACTTACCAGCCATGTTTGGGCCGGTAATCATCATTATCTGTTGTTTCTCCGTGTCGAGGTACACGTCGTTGGGCACGTAACGCTCGCCAAGAGGCATCTGCGTCTCTATCACGGCATGTCGGCCTTGGTGAATGTCGAGCACGGTGGTGTCGTCAACCACTGGCCTCACGTATGCGTTGTCTTCCGACACTTTGGCAAACGAGAGCAGCGTGTCGATGTGTGCGATGATGTTGGCGTTGATTTGTATTTGTGGGATGAACTCCTGCATGTCGACAATCAGCTCCGAGAACAGTTGCGACTCAAGTTCCAGAATCTTCTCGTCCGCCCCAAGGATTTTCTCCTCATATTGCTTGAGCTCAGGGGTGATATATCTCTCTGCTTGCGCCAGTGTCTGTTTCCTTATCCATTCGGCCGGCACGCGGTCCTTGAACGTGTTGCGCACCTCAAGATAATAGCCGAACACGTTGTTGTAGCCCACCTTCAGCGATGAGATGCCCGTGGCTTCCGCCTCGCGCTGCTGTATCTCCAATAGGTAGTCCTTTCCGCCACGCGATATGTGCCTTAGCTCATCGAGCTGCTGGCTGTATCCCTCGGCTATGACATCGCCTTTCGACACGAGTTGTGGCGGATCGGGTTGTATCTCCTTCTCGATTCTGTCTCTCAGGCTCTCGCAGAGGTTCATCTGCTCGCCAAGACGTTTCAGGCTGTCGTTGTTGGCATACAGGCAAGCCGACTTTATCGGTTGTATGGCCTGCAACGCCGTCTTCAGTTGCACCACCTCGCGCGGTGTTACCCTGCCCACGGCGACCTTGGATATTATGCGTTCCAAGTCGCCGACACGGTGCAGCTGCTCGTCTATTATCTGCCTGAAGTTTGGTGCCTTGAAGAAATATTCCACCACGTTGAGGCGGTCGTTGATGTGCCTCACGTCTTTCAGCGGGAACACGACCCACCTGCGGAGCATTCTTCCTCCCATTGGCGTGATGGTCCTGTCTATGACATTGAGCAGCGACTTGCCGTCTTCCTGCATGGGCTGCAGCAGTTCCAGCGAGCGAATGGTGAACTTGTCCAGACGCACGTATTTGTCTTCCTCAATGCGTTTCAGCGAGGTGATATGGTTGATGTTGGTGTGCTGCGTGAGCTCCAGGTATTGCATTATCGCGCCCGATGCCACGATGCCGTCCTTGAGGTGCTCCACGCCGAAACCCTTGAGCGATTTCGTGCCGAAGTGTTTCAGCAGCTTCTGCCGCGCGTTTTGCTCGGTGAACACCCAGTCGTCGAGTTCGAATATTGTCAGCTTGGTGCCGAAATACTTCTCGAAGTCCTTTCGGCGCGTCTTGTCGTAGAGCACTTCCTTTGGCGAGAAGTTGCCGATGAGCTTCTCCACATAGTCGTAGGTGCCTTGGCCGGTGAGAAACTCTCCGGTGGAGATGTCGAGGAAGCTGATGCCGCACGAAGCCTTGCCAAAGTGCACGGCGGCGAGGAAATTGTTTTCCTTGTAGTTGAGCACGTTGTCGCTCATGGCCACGCCTGGCGTCACGAGTTCCGTTATTCCGCGCTTCACCATCTTGTCCATCTCGGAGAGTCCCTTCTTGCCCTTTATCATGGCGCGTTTCTTTTTCGGGTCCTCCAGTTGGTCGCATATCGCCACTCGCTTTCCTGCCCTGATGAGCTTTGGCAGGTAAGTGTCGAGCGCGTGGTGCGGGAATCCTGCCATCTCGGCTCCTGCCGACGCGCCGTTGTTGCGTTTGGTGAGGGTCAGTCCAAGAATCTTCGACGCTTCCACGGCATCCTCGCAGTAGGTCTCATAGAAGTCGCCACAGCGGAAGAGCAGCAACGCGTCGGGGTGCTTCGACTTCATGGAGAAGAACTGGCGCATCATCGGGGTGAGAGAGTTATCTGAACTTTTCATGTCTTTTCTTAATCAGCATATAGTCTGCCTTCTTGTTTTATCTTCTTGTTAGTCAAGGACGGTCGCTGTCCTACCTTTTGCCCAGTCCGGCAAGCAAAGCCTGAGCCAGTGGGTTGTCGGCAAATTCGTCATCCTTCTTCTCTTCCGCGCTGTCGTCGGTGAAGTCGAGCCGTCGTGGGTCGCGTGGCACTATGCGGTAGCATGAGCGCCCGTGTATGCGGCTTCGCGTGAATCCGGCGTCTTGCAAGGCGAAGCCCACGTCCTGGTTCACGTGTTCGCCTGGTGTCCAATAGGGGTATTCCTGCATCAGCCGGTCTATTATCGTGTCTATGTAGACAGCTTTCGCCTTCTGTCCCTTAGGAGGGTTGGAATATATCTGCCGCACCATCTTCACGAGGTTGTCCGCCTCCTCAAATGGCGAGTTTTGCCCTGCCATGCGCTCGCGCTCGTCATCACTGAGCCCATAGTCGATGCCGCTCTCCAGTTCTTCCTTGAGCTGCGCGTAAATCTGCTCGTATGGCATTGGCGAGAGGTCTATCTTTCGTGCGGCCTCTATGCAGAAGAGGTGCGCGGCTCCCGCTGCATCGGTCATGGGGTGCAGGTTCCCCGTGGTGGCTATGAATCCGGCGTATTGGCGTCGCGACTCCTCGGTGGTGCCGTATGGACGGTGAAACACTGGCGTGGAGCGCGAGAAGAGATAGCGCACGAGAGGCTCTTGCAGGGGGCTCTCTTGATAAAACTCATCGATGTTGACAAGCAGGTTCGTGGTAAGCAGCTCGTAGACTTCTGCCGAGGTGCTGAGCTTTATCTTGTCGGTATAATAAAGTCTTAACTCAGGTGGCAGAAGCTGGTAGCAAAACGATGTCTTGCCGTAGCCCCATTGTCCCACAATCACTGGCACGATGACATCCCTGTGTGGCACGTCCATGTCCATCCACCGCGCCACGGTCTGCAACATCCATTTGTGGAAACGCTCAGCCCAGTCGGGGTTCGATGTCACCACGCGTTGCGACAGTTCGAGCACGTGGTCCTCGCCGTCCCATTCGGGCAACCTGTCCAGCCATTGCCTTGCCGGGTTCCACTGCTCTATGAGCGTGGAGTGCACATAGCGGTCGAGAGTCTCTTCCTGCAGGCTCACGCCGTCGCGCATGGCGTTCAGTATTATGGTGTTGCGTCCCTCTTTCGAGAGCTTGTGCCACCCGTCGGCGTCGGCATAGAGCAGTTCGCCTGTCAACACGTTGCGACGCAGCTTGTGCGAGCTCTCAAGATATGTTATGGCATCAGTCATCGTCTTGTTTGTTGTCGTATGATGTTCTTGTCGTTTATCATTGTGCAAAGATAAAAATAAAAAACGACAATGCGCGCGTGGGCAACGCCCAACAAGAAAGCCGCAAGCGGAAATTTCCACTTGCGGCTTTCTGATATTCTAATTTCTATGCAATCTCAAATTCGTTTTCCTCCTTTTCATCTCTAGCCTTAGGCTCTTGCGCTCTTGTCCGTGTGAACACCAACGAAAGAGATAAGACCGAACATCAATGCTACTGTAGCGATAAAAGTACTAATTGTCATTTTGTTATCCTTTCCTAATTTATTATTTGTTATCCTGTAATTGCACTGCAAAGGTAATGCCTTTGTGGGGTCGCGCAAAACTTGTCAACGAAAAAATGGCTTGAAAGGTTCCTTTCTTGACTGCCGTCAATTGGCTTGACGGTGGTCAATTCTTGTCAGTGTGGCATTGTGTCAGCATGGCATGACACACGAAAACGAGGTGTCTCGCGCCCGCAGTCGTGGCGAAAATGTAGGTGTCGCCTCCGTCTTTCAGTCGCAGCCGCTTGCGCAGCGCGTCGGCTGGAATGGGGAAGTTGCGCGCCGACACGTTGGCCTGGCTTATGCCTTCCAACGCCTTCCGCAGCTCTTTCTTGTTCATCGTGGTCACGCGGTCTATCATGAATCGCCTGCCTGGAAATTCGGGCAGGTCGTGCTCGCTTATATAAAGATGTGAGTCGCGGTCGAGCATGCTGATGGCGTATTCTCGCGACAGCTCGCCGAACACTCCGGCTTTCATTATCGAGGCGTTAGGCACGAGAAGGCATTTGCCCTTGACGTCTTCCGTGTCGCCTTGCCAAATGGTCGGCTTGGCAAGCGAGGCGGTTGTCTGGAACAGTTGTCCATCGTTTGAGCATACAATCCTTGTCGGCTGTTTCATGCCTCGTGTCCGGCTCATCACCGTCAACAGCTCCTTGCACTCGTTTCTCGTGGATACCACGTGAACCTCGTAGCTTATCTCGCCAAACCGCGCGGGCACGTCATCATTGAGCTGGCTCAAAGCCATGTGCCAATCGAGCATCGGCGAGAACTTTATCATTATCACGTCGGCACGGTTGAGCAGCGTGTCGCGTATGCCGAGGATGTCGGGGCTGCAATCCTCTATGCGAACCACCTTCTTGCCGTTGCCGTCTCTTCGTGCCGGATCAAGATACACCACGGTCAATGGCCCTTCCGCCTTCTTCGGGGGGAGTGAATTGAGAAACTCAGTCCCGTCTTGGCAAACCGCCGTGACATTGCTTAGCCCGAGCACATCGAAGTTGTGACGTGCCACCTCCACCAGTTCGGCGTTGCGCTCCACGTATATGGCCTTAGCAAACGATTGTGACATTATGGAGAAGTCGACGCCGAAACCGCCGGTCAGGTCTATGAGCGTGGCCTTGGAGAGGTCGAAGCGCTTTGCCAGGCACTCGCTTTTATATCTTGCCGTGGCCTCGCTTGAGCATTGCTCCATGTTGAGGTGTGGCGGATACACTATGCCGTCTCTCTCCGCCCATGAAGGCAGCTTTTGCCTTGCCGTCTGCCAGCCTTGAATCTGGTTGAGGGCGAAAGCGATGTCCACGTTTTGGTTTGCGGTGCCTTTCAAGGCGAGAGCCCTCACGTCGTCGAGACGGTGTAAACGTACGAAATCGGCGGTTTCATCGGTCATTATCATGGTCATCTATATATGAGGGTGGTCATCTTGGTCGGGTCGAAAATGTCGCGTGCCACGCGCAAGATGTCATCTGCCGTAACTGCGTCAATCTCCATGCACGTCTTCTCCACGTCGCGTGCCTTGTTGTGGAAAAGGTAGACGGCGCCGAGGTCGAGGGCGAAGTTCTCGCGGTTGTCGCAGTCAATGGTAAGCTGCCCCC
>DAINOS010000032.1:0-18480 GCA_036743855.1 Prevotella sp.
GAAATCGGAAGTGAAATCCAATGACTTGCCTGCCATGTGCGACTCGCTCACCGATCTGCTCCACCGCAAGGAGACAGAACGCAAAGAATTGATATACTACCTTCGCTCACATGGGGTCATTGACGAGGGCTACACGCAGATAGCGGCTTACGCCACCCGACAAAACAAGGTGACCGACTCTTTAAAACGACGGCTTACGGTGCTTCAGAAAATATGCCCCAACGACAGCACAAGCAAGAGAAAAAAGAAGGACAAGAAAATTCACTTCACGTTAAAGAGCACCTATCGAGTGAGTTGGTATAATGGCAAGAACGAATTGAACAGCGTATCGTGCGATCCTATAACAACCCAACTTACAGATGATGGCAGTCCACTCATCCTCCACACGCGACGCTCTATAAAGCCGTGGGGCGTTTATGCCGTGCGCAATGTGCCATGGGGAGCGGCTCAGCATCGCAAGATTGTGACAGTGAGGATTATCAAGACAGAGAAAAACTCGCCTTATCACTCCATCATAGTAACGGGCAACTATTGGCAAGGTCACGAGCATGATATACCAGAATTGTTCGCCATGGACGGCGCGCCAGTGTTCACACAGCACGGACGCTTCATAGGCATAATACACGGAAAGGAGGTGATGCAATGAATACCAAAGGCTTGTTGCTATATGCATTGATTACATTTTCACTTATATCATGCACCATCAACACCAATGAGATAAAGACGGTGAATGCAGGCGGCACCGTTTACCGTGGACAAACACACAATGGGAAACGTGAGGGTCTTGGCGTGCTTTACCAAGGCGACAGCGTGCTTTACAGCGGTATGTGGCACAACGGCATGAGACAAGGACGTGGCTCGGTGAGAGACCACGACGGCAATCTTATCGATGGCATTTGGGACCACGACACTCTCGTCACGGCTACACGTCGCGACTCCACTGGAACCTACGATGGCGAGATGGACTGTCATTTCCGCGCCAACGGTTATGGCAAGTTCACTGATAGCTTGAACACATATTATGAAGGGCAATGGAAAGACGGCGAACGCACTGGCTTCGGCTTTTCCTCGCAACACCGATATTTTCGTGTCGGCGAATGGGCTCACGACGTGTACAAGGGTGAGCGCCTACACTACACTTCGGAGCGCGTCTATGGCATCGACTTGTCGAAATACCAGCATATACATGGCGGCAAGCTTCATTCCATTGACTGGGATCGTCTGCGTATCACGCATCTCGGTTCATTGTCGAAGAAAAACGTAAGTGGCGACATAGACTTCAAAGTGTCATTCATCTTCATAAAGTCATCAGAAGGCGCATCGTTGATGAACCCTTATTACAACGCCGACTACGCCGCGGCACGCAAGCGTGGTTACCCTGTTGGGACATACCACTACTTCACACACCGCACCTCTGGAGCGCAGCAAGCATGGTACTTTCTGTCTCACAGCCACTTCAAAAAAGGCGACTTGCCTCCTGTGCTCGACCTTGAGCCCTTGCCATCACAAGTGAAGAAGATGGGTGGTGCCGTAAATATGTGGAGCCGAGTGAGAAATTGGTTGCAAATCGTAGAAAAGAAAACTGGCATGAGACCCATTCTCTATGTCAGTCAGACTTTCGTGAACCGCTGGCTTGATGCCGCGCCTGACATAAAGCGAGACTACCCTGTGTGGATCGCACGCTATGGCGATTACAAACCAGACGTCAAGCTGTGGATTTGGCAACTTGCCCCAGACGGCAAAGTAAGGGGCATTGCCGGACATACGGACATAAACGTGTTCAATGGCTACCGCAACGAGTTTAAGCATTGGCTGTCTACGGTTTCCAAGAAATAACCAAGAAGAATAATAATCCGCGATAACGGAAAACGACTCACAAAGATAAAAGAATAAACCCGAAAGCTGTATTATCAGTAGCTTTCGGGTTTATTCTTTTATCACACTCTCTCCACTTGTCTCACGCCTTTCACTGCCTTGAGCTTCTTGACAAGCTGATTTAGGCGTGCCGTGTCTTCCACCTGAATGGTGAGGTTGCCGGAAAAGAGCCCATCGTGGGAATCTATGTTGATAGACCGCATCACGATCTTCTCATCCTTTGATATGATATTTGTGATGTTGGAGACGATGCCGATGTCATCGTGTCCTACCACGCGCAACGTGATGGCATACTTGGAAGAGCCTTTACCTGCCCAACGGGCCCTCACTATGCGATAGCCAAACCTGCGACGCATCTCTGGCGCATTAGGACAGTCTTGCCTGTGAACCTTTATGCCGCCACCAGCAGTGACAAAGCCGAATATTGGGTCGCCATAAATTGGGTGACAGCAAGGCGCAAGCTGATAGTCGATGCCTTTGAGGTTTTGGTCGATGGTGAGCACGTCGTCGCTCTCGTGTGTCAACTCCTCCTCCGGGCTCTCATAATTGAACCTGTCTGCCGAGACAGTCTCCTTGTCCTTGTTCTCAGTGTGGTCTCGCACCTCCACATATTTGGCAATCACATCGTTGGGATCAAGTTTTCCGTCTGCTATTTGCTTATAGAAGTCGGACACCTCCTTAAAGCCCATTTTCTTCACGAGGTGTGCCATTACGCTCTCTTCCGCCTCTATGTGCTTGTTCTTGAAACGCCGCTCAAGGAGTTCCTTGGCATATAGCCCATCCTTCTGCTGCGTTTCCTTTATGGCGAGCCTTATCTTCGACTTAGCCTTTGGCGTGACGACGAAAGACAACCAGTCGCGTTTGGGCTTTTGGTTGCTTTGCGTGAGCACTTCCACGGTATCACCGGAATGCAGTTCCTGTCTCATCGACACCGCCTTGCCGTTCACCTTGCCTCCGACACACGCATTGCCTATGTTGGAGTGGATGCGGTAAGCGAAGTCGAGCACAGTGGATCTGGCTGGAAACTTAAAGAGGTCGCCACGTGGCGTGAACACGTAAATGTCGTCTGGTTGCAATGACATCTTGAACTGATCCATCACCTGCAAGTTGTCTCCAGCCTCCAACGCTGCCCGTATGTTGGCGAGCCATTCGTCCATCTGTCCACCGCTCTTTATGCCCTTGTAGCGCCAGTGGGCTGCCAGACCATGCTCTGCTATGTCGTCCATGCGTTCGGTACGTATCTGCACCTCCACCCATTTGTTTTCAGGACCAAGTACGGTAATGTGCAAACTCTCATAGCCATTCGACTTAGGCACGGAAAGCCAATCGCGCAATCGCTTAGGGTTCGGTTGATACATGTCGGTGATAATGGAATATACTTGCCAACACTGTTGCTTCTCCATCTCAAGGGGCGAGTCGAGGATGATGCGTATGGCGAACAGGTCGTAGATGCCCTCAAAGCCACACTGCTGTTTCTTCATCTTCTGCCAAATGGAATGTATTGACTTGGTGCGGCCTTTCATGTGAAACTTCAACCCCGCCTTTTCCAACCTGTCGCGAATAGGACCAATGAAGCGGTCTATATAAGCGTCTCGGCTCGCCTTGGTCGCGTTGAGTTTCTCTTTTATCATGTAGTAGGCATCGTGCTCCATATACTTGAGCGAGAGATCCTCAAGCTCCGACTTCAACGTATACAGGCCGAGCTTGTGGGCAAGGGGCGCGTAAAGATAAGAAGCCTCTTCCGACACCTCACGTCGCGCGTCCTTCATAGGCGTGTCGCGTATGAGACGCATCACGCACACACGGTCGGCGATCATGATGAGTATGACGCGCATGTCCTCGGCGAAAGACAGAAGCAGGTTGCGGAAATTGTCGCTGCCTATCACGGGATTCTTGTCGTAGAGATGCTGTATCTTGTAGAGCCCATGAACAATGTGTTCCACGGTGTCGCCATATTTCTCAGCCACTTCCGTGAAATTATCCACATGGCACGCCCACAAGAGCGTGGCAATCACCGACTCACGGCGCAAACCAATCTCATCTACGCAGATGCGCGCCGTTTCCATTGCTGTGACGATTGGGTTCAGGCCGAACACGTCGCGGCTTACGTGACCATCAGCGATGGCCTTGCGCAGACTCGCCTTGAGCTTGGCCATGTCATCGCGCGGCATTGCGTCGCCCACCTTGTCGAAGATATAGCGACGCAATTGCCACACCTCGTTAAGTTCTTCGCGTGTAAAAACAAAAGGCTTGTCTTCCATTTGATATCCCTTTAAGTTATCCTATAATAGTCAGCATGTCATCATAGTGCCAGCATGCCAGTGGCCCAGGCCCGTTTATTCAGCCAAGCACTTGTCGAGTTCTGCTTCTATGGCCTTACGGTCAATATGCTGGCCAATGAATACTATCTTCTGCATACGGTCGCCAACCTTCGGATCCCAATCCTTCTTCACGTCGGGATTCTTGGCGAGGAAGTCTTCAAGCTCATTGGCAGGCATCGTGGCATACCACTGGCCCGCATTGGTGATATTGAACTGCTTGCCCGATTGCTCAAAAAGATAGCACGTGTCTTTCTCATCGACGAAATAGCACATGCCCTTGGCACGCACCACGCCCTTAGGCCATTGAGTGGATACGAACTCATCAAAGTCGCCTAAGCTCATAGGAGCGCGACGCTTCCACACGAAAGTCTGGATGCCATACTCCAAGGCCTCGCCACTCTCCTCGTTCTCAAGGTCGTCGTCATCGTCTTCCATGGCCTCAATCCAGCGTGCTGACGTAGCCACCTTGTCGAAGTTGAAGAGATGGGTGTTGAGTATCTTGTCAAGATCCACGTCACCATAGTTGCACTCATAAATCTCCGCCTTAGGCTGTATTGCCTTGATTACGGCACGAAGATGGCGAAGTTCATCTGGCGACACCTCTGAGGCCTTGTTGAGCAAGATAATGTTGCAGAACTCTATCTGTTGTATGACAAGGCTCTCAAGGTCGTCCTCTCCCATGTCTGGCTTTTGCAAGGCATCGCCAAGGCCGAACTCGTCGCGCATACGGAGTGCGTCAACAACGGTAACGATGGAATCGAGACGAGCCACGCCATTCTTCATTATTTTCTCCGGAATCATGCGGGGATAAGTGGAGATCGTTTGGGCAATAGGCGCAGGCTCACAGATGCCGGATGCCTCGATGACTATATAGTCGAATTTCTTTTGATTGATGATGTCGTTAAGCTGTTGCACGAGATCCATCTTGAGCGTACAGCAGATGCAACCATTCTGCAAGGCCACGAGCGAGTCGTCTTTTTGTCCCACCACGCCACCGTTTTCGATGAGCGACGCGTCGATGTTGACCTCGCCGATGTCATTAACGATAACGGCGAACTTTATGCCCTTCTCGTTTTTCAATATGCGATTGAGAAGGGTTGTCTTACCACTGCCCAGATAACCCGTGAGCAGCAAAACGGGTGTTTCCTGTCTTTCCATTTTGTTTTGCATTCATGGCCAAAAGGCCGGTATATATTGCAAAAGTACAAAAAAGGTGCCAAAAGCGTTGCTTGAACGGCAAAGATTAATGTTTCAGAAACATAATTAACCCTAAAGGTCATTTTTCATCTCCCACCCTGTCATGGTAGACACCACTGGTATGAGCGTAGACGCTATCTTCTGATGACCTTTCCAGTTGGGATGCCAGTCGGAGCCTATGTCGTGACCCTTGACCACTATGCCGGGCATAGGCTCAGCCACGCGCACGTTTTTCAAAGCCTCAACCTTCTTGCCAAGCTCGTTGAGTGCGGCAAGGAGGAAGATGTTAGCGGAATGAGGCGTGACACAAAGCACAGGTAAGTCGTTGCCATAATGACTTTTTGCCACCTTGATAAGTTTCACGTATTTGCTCACATAGTCGGATGGGGCCGCGCTTGTTGAGAAATCGTTGGTGCCGAGGTTTATTATCACGAGATTCGGGCGATACTGCTTGAAGTCGTAAGCAATGGAGTCGTGGTCATCGAAAAGCAATGGATAGCGCTCGCTCATTGTGCGCATGGTCTTTCCGGCGTAGTTGCGCGTCACGCCCATGCCCGAGTGTGCCACGAGCACGTAGTCTGCATCGAAATATCGCGCTATGGCACAAGCGTAACCCTTGTCGCAATTCTCTGTTTCCAAGGCAAAATGGCTGTCCTCGGTTCCCTCTGAACCATAGCCGCAAGTGTAGCTGTCGCCAATCACTTCTATAAGACGCTCCTTAGGTCGCACTGCCTTGAACGAGCCGTTGCCACCTGCCGTGAACGAGAAAATCGTAGAGCGTCCATACTCGCCTTCTGTCACCTTTTGAAGGCGCAGGCGGTGCGTGCCCTTGCCAAGGTTCTTGGCTAATAACACGTCGTGGGGCTCTTTACCCGTGAAACGCAACTTGCCAACGAGCTTGCCGTCTATGAACACTTGATGATAGCTCTCTCCCTCCTCGCTCATTTTCACGGAGATGGAAGAGCCTGTAAAATCGGTTTGGGCATAGGTGCCTACCCAGTCGTAGCTCACCGCGCCGTTGTCCATGCGCTGCACACGTCCCGTGAAGCTGATATTCGCGTCATTTGCTTTTACCGTCCGGTCTGCAAGAGCGGCACTTGCGGTCATGAGAAGCACGACCGCCAAGGATATTAGTCTTTTCATTGATTGATATAGATTGTATTATTGTTAGGTAAAATTTGTGGGCAGCCATAGCTGACCGCCCACAAACATTATATGACAGGAGAGATCTCACAAGCAGCAGACTTACTTCTTTCGCTGTGACTTGCGATTAGCTCTCTGTTCTCGATATTTAGCTTTTTGCCGTGCCGAACCAGAGCCATGCGCCCCGGTTATATACTTTTTCTTCTTGGCTTTTGTTCTCACCTTGTCATCGTCATTCGTCGGGCCTGAAGCCTTCTTGAAATTGATACCATTGACGAGAAGCTCCTCAAAGTCATCCATGCGGAAAGAGTTTTAATGGTGGAACAGGCGCACATGAGTCATTGCCATGGCGATGCCATATTTGTCGCACGTGTCGATGACATTGTCGTCACGAATGGAGCCGCCTGCCTGTGCGATATACTCCACGCCACTCTTATGCGCACGCTCTATATTGTCGCCAAAGGGGAAGAAGGCGTCAGAGCCAAGGCACACGCCCTTGTTTTGGGCAATCCATTCTTTCTGCTCAGGGCGGAGGAACGGCTCCGGCTTCTCTGTGAACCATTGCTGCCAAGCGCCGTCGCGCAACACGTCCTCATATTCTTCCGATAGGTACACGTTGATGCAGTTGTCTCGGTCTGCACGGTGGATATGATCCTTAAAGGGCAAGCTGAGCACCTTCGGGCTTTGTCTCATCCACCACTCATCAGCCTTGTTGCCTGCCAAGCGCGTGCAGTGGATGCGGCTTTGCTGCCCGGCACCAATGCCGATGGCCTGACCATCCTTGGTGTAGCACACTGAGTTAGACTGGGTGTATTTCAATGTAATCAACGCAATCTTCAAGTCACGAAGGGCTTCTGGCGTGAACGTCTTGTTCTTTGTTGGCACGTCCTCGAAGAGCTTTGGGTCTGAGAGGTCCACATTGTTGCGTCCTTGCTCGAAGGTAACGCCAAACACTTGCTTGCGCTCCACTGGCTCCGGCACGTAGTCGGGGTCTATCTTTATGACGCAGTAAGTGCCCTTTCTTTTCGCCTTCAATATCTCAAGAGCCTCTGGGGTATAACCAGGCGCTATCACGCCATCGCTCACTTCTCTCTTTATGAGCCTTGCAGTAGCCTCATCGCAAGTGTCGCTCAAGGCGCAGAAATCACCATAAGAGCACATACGGTCGGCGCCACGCGCGCGAGCGTAGGCGTTGGCGAGCGGAGTGAGCTCAAAGTCAACATCATCGACAAAGTAAATCTTCTTCAGCGTATCGCTCAATGGCAGGCCTACTGCCGCTCCGGCAGGACTGACGTGCTTAAACGATGCCGCGGCTGGCAGGCCTGTGGCGGCCTTCAGTTCCTTGACAAGCTGCCAAGAGTTGAGGGCATCGAGAAAGTTGATGTAGCCGGCACGACCATTGAGAATTTCCACTGGAAGCTCACCATGCTCCATGAAGATGCGTGCGGGCTTCTGGTTGGGGTTGCACCCGTACTTTAGTGCGTATTCCTTCATTATTAATAGAGATTTAATGAATGTTGTGGCAAAGGTATGAAAAAAAGTCGTATCTTTGCCGCGCGTTACAGAAAAAGTATGTGAGAAAGATGAAAAGAGACTTGAAACTTCTTATTGAGACAACGGGCAAGAAGGCAAAGGAAGGCAAACACGACCTTGAACATGACTTCGACGCCCTCTCCAAAAAGTTGTTGAGGCATCACATCAACTTGAGCGTATCCTCGCTGAAAAAGCTCTTTGAGCTTGTTACTGGCAAGCGCAAGCTATCATTGGCAGCCCGCGACCGTCTTGCCCTCTTCGCCGGGTTCCAGAGCTGGAAAGACCTCGACGATGCCATCCATGGCGATACAGACGCAAGTGTCAACTACAAGTAACGAACACGATAAAAACATAAAAAGGAAAGAGCCGTTCTCCCCGATTGGAAGGACGGCTCTTTTTTAGCTTTGTCAAGCGCAATATTATTCGCCAGTGACGACACGCTTCTCCTGAATGCGCGCAGCCTTACCTGTGAGCTTGCGCAGATAGTACAGCTTGGCGCGGCGCACCTTACCGTGCTTGTTGACCTCAATGTGGTCGATAGCAGGAGACTCAGCGGGGAAGATACGCTCTACACCCACGGTGCCAGACATCTTGCGCACTGTGAAGCGCTTCTTGTCTCCGTGGCCGCAAATCTTGATCACGATGCCACGATAGAGCTGGATACGCTCCTTAGAACCCTCGACGATTTTGTAAGCGACAGTGATAGTGTCACCTGCCTTGAATGCAGGAATCTGCTTGCCGGTTGCAAATGCTTCCTCAGCAACTTTAATTAAATCCATTTTTAATTGTAATGATTAAATGTTGTCCGTCGCTCCAACCCGACATAGCCTGAGAACACTTCTCCCAACCAGCGGTCGAGCCGAAAAGCTGTGCAAAGGTACTGATTTTTAATGTAGTGGAAAAACTTTGCGCCGTTTTCTATTCATTTTTAACACTTTGCTTCATTTCAAGTGCGCAAGCGTAAGCCTCAACTTGCCAATGTATATGCCGCTTTTGCCGTTTTGGTCATCGGGAGTGGGATTGCCGTCGGCGTTGTCCACATAGCGCAGTTTCTTGAAATAGGTGTGGCTGTGCCCTCCGAGCACGAGGTCGATGCCACGAGTATGGCCTATGACTTCCTGGTCGCCCATGCCCTTCTCTTCCCAGCCCAAATGTGAAATGCATATCACAAGGTCGCAATGTTTCTTTTTCAATATGTCAACCATTTTCTGTGCGGTTGCCACGGGGTCGAGATATTCGGTAGTGCGGTAATTGTTGTGGTCAACCAATCCGTCGAGCTGCGGCGAGAGTCCGAACACTCCTATCTTCAAGCCGTTGCGCTTTATTATGACGTACGGCTTGACTATCTTGTCGAGATCGTATTCGTGGAAACGGTAGTTGGAGCAAACTATCGGGAAGTTGAGCTTCTTGAAGAGCCGTGCGAGATTCTCCAATCCAAAGTCGAACTCGTGGTTGCCAATTGTCGCGGCGTCGTAATGCATCATGTTCATCAATCCTGTCTCCACATCGCCTTTGAACAACGTGTAGTAAGGTGAGCCTTGCGAGAAATCGCCACTGTCGAATAGCAAGAGCGATGGATCCTTGGCGCGCTCTTCCTTGACCATTGCCACGCGACGCAAGAATCCTCCACGACCCGCCTGCAAGGTATCGGCGAGATGTGTAGACAACGGCATGACGCAACTGTGGGTGTCGTTAGTGTGAAGGATGGTGAGCCGCTTCTGCGCAAGCATCGTGACGCTGCCACATAGCAAGAGCATTATGGCTACGTGCCTTAATATGTAAATGTGTACGGCTGATATTGATATATGTCTTAACGTTTTCATCTTTATTGTATTTCTACTGTTTGTTTTGCACGGTTTATCATTCCACGCTCACTCGGCCTTCAACCTTGGCGTCTACTGCCTTGCCTTGCGCTTGCAGTTCCTCAAAATATTTCACTATGACGTGCCTCACGTCGTTGGCCTCGCCTGATGGCGACACGACATTGGTCTTTGACTTAAACGCCGTCAATCCATCGTTGCCTTGCGCAAGATAGTCGAGTGTTGCCACACGATAGTTTTTCTGTGGGTCAATTGGCTTGCCGTTGAGAGTCACAGATTTCAGTTGTCCATCCTTGGTGATGGTCATCCTCACGCTGTGGCTCACGCCCTCGCCATGGCGTACCGCCATTTCCCTAAACAGTTGAAGCGTCTTTTCGCCCGTGAGAGTCAGAAAACAGATGTGATTCTCAAAAGGTGCCACGTTGAGCACGTCGCCATAAGTCACCTTGCCCTCAGGTAATGACGCGCGAATGCCACCCATGTTATAAACTCCGAAGTCGGCCGTCTCATTGAATTGCTTGCCTCCCCACACAAGTATGTCGGCGAGGAGATTGCTGAGGTCGCTCTCTGGCTTATGGGCCTTCATTGGGTGAGCTGTGGCACCTACCACGGGCGACATCTTCTCATCGACCTCTCGCTCATAAGGCTTTATGAACGTCGCGGCTTGCGCGTCGGGATGCGCATCGTAACGATTGTCCACGAGGACGCGCGTGCGGTCCACGCTGATAAGATGGTAAGGGGTGTGACAAGACGTGGCGAGCAAAAGCGCCACAATGGGAAGAAAACTCTTCATTACTGAATATCTCATTATGATGTGTGTGTTATCTTGTTGATATTGTTATCGTGGGTTACTGCTTATTCAAAATAGAAGGTCAAGGCTATCATCTTTGAGTGGGCCTTGCTCACGGAGTTGGCGAAGACACGTGCCGAGGGGTCACGCAACTGAGCGGCGTGGCCAGTGTCGAGACTGTTTGTCAGGCCAAACATGAACTTCAGTTCTGGCCTCAACTTGAAGAATGGGAGATAGAAGTCGCAGCCCAAGCCTGCCTCAAGGAAGAGGTCGTAGCGTTTGAGCTTGATGATGTCATCGTTTCTGCCGCTCAGGTTAACGACAGGACTGATGCCTGCCATGACATAAGGCCGGTGATTGCCGGAGCGCTTCGAGGCGTAAATCATGTCCATGGAGCATGAGATGTATATCGACTTGAGGTTTTGAGTTCGGCTTGCCATGCTGTCGGGCACCTCCGTGCCAACATTATGAAACGTGACATGACGGCTTCCAAAATAGAGGGCCGGGGCGAGGCGCAAAGAGAAATAGCTGTTCAAACGCGCCTCGCCCAGCACGCCAACATTGAAGCCGTAGTCATAGCGGTCTTGATCAGTGGTGATGGTATAAGTCTGTGTGGAACCGTCGCTGAGCGTAACCGTTTGTGGCCCAATGCCAACGAGCTCAAGATCCTGGGCATGAGTACCGACGAGAATGCCGAAATGGAATGGGCGCAGGTCGGTATACGGACGGTTCTGCACCGTGCGATCCTGAGCCACGGCATTGGCACATATCAGAAGGGATATAATGGCGCTAACTAATTTCTTCATATTAAATATATAACGCACGCATGCGAGTTTTATTGCCTGAAATACGCATTATGAAGTATGCAAATGTTAAATCAAGAAAAATGTCATACCTAATTGTAGGTATTTGAGCAAAAGTCATTATCTTTGCAATGCCGAAATGAGGTGAGCCAGCTTTATAGCCGTAAGGCACTCGTGAGGAAACATTACAAAAACATTATTAACTTATAAACGTAAAAGAATTATGGCATACGTAATTGGTGACAACTGTGTCGCATGCGGAACTTGCATCGACGAGTGCCCAGTAGGAGCAATCTCTGAGGGCGACATCTACCACATCAACCCAGATGAGTGCACAGAGTGCGGCACATGCGCTTCTGTTTGCCCCAACGAGGCAATCAGCCTTCCTGAGTAAATCCGTCATTTATTAAGGATAAAGCAAAGGGCGCGCCAAAAGCAACATGGCTTTTGGCGCGCCCTTTCTTTTTGCCTTGTTCAGCTTATTTCTGAACGAACCACAATGGTGTGCCCGATATGATCAATGGTGTCGTGCTCCTGTCAAGCTCGCCATCGATATAGGCTCCATAAAGCAGGATCTGCAACTGCATGATTCTCGAAGTGGAGTTGAACTGACCAAATGAATATGAGTTGTTGGCGTAGAACACAATCTTAATCTCATGCGTCTTGCCACCATAAGTGACATTATAAGTGATGCCAGTAGGGTTGATAAGCCACTGTATTGGGTTCGTGTTAACGAAGCCAATGTAGCAGTTCATCTGCTTGGATGGCTGTGCTGCGATGGCATTGCGAATCTCCTTGTGGTCAGCGTTTGTGGTGTCGATTGCCGATGCGATGGCCTTGGCTGAGACATTGTTAAGAATCAGCGTTGAGTCTGACGTGACGTTCCATGACGCGGGAATGCTATCGGTCTTGTTAGCACCGCTTGAGGTCTTTCCCGTAATGTAGACCAGCTGGCCCGAATGAGGACCGGCTACGTTGATATAGCACGCTTGTTTCTGTTCTGGTGTAAGGCTTTTGCTGTCGTCATCACTGTTCAAGCATGAAGACATGCCGAAGACTGTGAGCACCGCTGAAACGAAGAGCCCGAAAAGCTTGATTTTTCTCATTGTTTATTATTTCTTTTTTTAATTATTAATACGAGTTATAGTATTTAAGGCGTTAAACGTCCCTACTATTAACCTAAATGCGGGAATTAGACAAACCTTGCATCAGAGAAGTAAGAAATTTGATATTTTTTATTTCAAACGTCAAATTTCACCTCGCTCATTATTTGCCCTGTCGCACCTGCAAGGCTCTCAACGAACTCTCCTGCCTTCTTGCAGCTTTGCTCAAAGGCGTTAGCGTCGCCAAGTTTACGCATTGTTTCCACGAAATCATCGTAACTGGTTATCTCGAATCCGCCACCAACTTTGAGGAGTCCTTGCGCCTCCTGGAAGTTCTTGTTGTTGGGTCCGAAAATCACCGGCTTGCCCCATACGGCAGCCTCAAGCACGTTGTGGATGCCCACGCCGAAACCGCCGCCCACATAAGTGACATCGGCATAACGGTATATGCTCGACAGCAAGCCAAAGCAATCTATGATGAGACACTCGGCGCCACTTACATTCTCGACATTCGCCTCGGTGTAGCGCACGGTCTTACGATTCAACTTGGAAAGTATCTGCTTGAGATGCTCCTCGCCAATGACGTGTGGTGCAATGATGAGCTTCCAATCGCGATGCTCATTAAAATATTTTATGAAGATGTCCTCGTCGGGAGGCCAGCTGCTACCGGCTATGAACACGCGCGGACGCTCTTCGGCTGTGCCACCGATAAACTTCTCCACGATCGGCAGCGACTTTCCTGCGTCCCTAATTTGCAACACGCGGTCAAAACGCGTGTCACCCGTCACGGAAACACAATCGATGCCTATGGACTTGAGCAAGTCGCGACTCTTCTCGTTTTGTACGAAGAAATGGGTAAA
The DNA here is from genome assembly GCA_036743855.1 of Prevotella sp. Lineage (GTDB taxonomy): Bacteria > Bacteroidota > Bacteroidia > Bacteroidales > Bacteroidaceae > Prevotella. The sequence goes on from DAINOS010000032.1 coordinate 13,446, forward strand.
GCACTTCAACACCTTGCCATAACTCTTGCCATACCAGCGAAAAAATATCTGGTTGGGACGGAAGATGCTCGACACCGAGAAGGTCGGCACCTGTTGCTTTTTAAGTAGGTGCAGATAGTTGGACCAGAACTCATACTTGATGAAAAACGCCATCACCGGACGTGCCAATTCCATGAAGCGGCGCGCGTTGCCGATGGTGTCGATTGGAAGATACACTATGATGTCGGCTCCCTGGTAATTCTTTCGCACCTCATAGCCCGATGGCGAGAAGAACGTGAGCAGAATCTTGTATTCTGGATGCTCGCGCTTGATTCGTTCCATTATCGGGCGACCTTGCTCAAATTCACCCAACGAGGCCGCGTGAAACCATATATACTTGGCGTTTGGATCAACCTTCTCTCGCAAGATGCGGAAAGTCTCATGCTCGCCCTTCCACATCATGCTCACCTTCTTGGAAAAGAAAGTGGCGATCCAAACTCCAATGTTGTATAAGAAGATAAACGGTTCGTACATCAGCCCAATGTCTCAATAGCCTTTCCCATTCGCTTGATGGTCTCTTCCTTTCCAAGGAACGCGGAGATGTCGAACATGCCTGGGCCTTTGCCTATGCCTACGAGGGCCAGTCGCCAAGCGTTCATCACGTCGCCCATCTTGTAGCCCTTGTCGGCAATCCACTTCTCCACCACGGACTCCTGTCCTTCCACGGAGAAGTCGTCAATGCCTTTGAGCACCTCGATGAGTTCCTTCATCTGCTGGGCAGAGTAATCCTTCCAGCGTTTTTTCGCCGTCTTCTCGTCGTAGGTCGTTGGCGCGATGAAGAAGAACGCGCACAATGGCCACAACTCCTTGACGAAGTTGACGCGGTCTTTCATGAGGTGCACCACTTGCTTCACGCGGTCAAACGACTCGTCAATGCCGTTGTTGGCAACTATTGGAGCGAAAAGCGTGGCAATCTCGTCATCGCTCTTGCGGAGAATGTACTCATGGTTGAACCAGATGCCTTTTTGATAATCAAACTTGGCACCGCTCTTCGAGCACTTGGTGATGTCAAACGCCTTCACGAGCTCATCGAGCGAGAACAGTTCCTGGTCGGTACCAGGGTTCCAGCCGAGGAGGGCGAGGAAGTTGACCACTGCCTCCGGGAAATATCCGCTCTCGCGGTATCCCGACGACACTTCTCCCGTCTTCGGGTCATGCCATTCGAGCGGGAACACCGGGAAGCCGAGGCGGTCGCCATCGCGCTTCGACAGTTTGCCCTTGCCCTCTGGCTTGAGAAGCAATGGCAGGTGGGCGAAGCGTGGCATGGTGTCTTCCCAGCCAAATGCCCTATATAGCAGCACATGCAGCGGTGCGCTTGGCAACCACTCCTCGCCGCGGATGACGTGCGTGATTTCCATCAAGTGGTCGTCCACGATGTTGGCGAGATGATATGTGGGCAGCTCGTCGGCGCTCTTGTAGAGCACCTTGTCGTCGAGAATGTCGCTCTTCACGCAAACATCGCCGCGGATGAGGTCGTTGACGTGAATCTCCTGACCTGGCTCAACCTTGAAGCGCACAGTATACTGGGCATCGGAATCGAGCAATTGCGCCACCTCTTCTTTCGACAAGGTGAGGGAGTTGCGCATCGACATGCGGGTGTGGGCGTCATACTGGAAGTTCTTTACCTCCTCACGCTTTTTCTCCAGTTCCTCCGGCGTGTCGAAGGCAATGTAAGCCTTGCCGTCATCAAGAAGCTGCTTTACGTATTTCTTGTATATCTTGCGACGCTCGCTTTGGCGATATGGACCATGATCGCCACCGAAAGACACACCTTCGTCAAACTTTATGCCGAGCCACTTGAACGACTCAATGATATAGTCTTCGGCTCCCGGCACGAAACGATGACTGTCGGTATCCTCTATGCGGAACACGAGGTCACCACCATGCTGGCGCGCAAATAGATAGTTGTACAAAGCCGTGCGGACTCCGCCAATATGAAGCGGACCTGTAGGACTTGGGGCGAAACGCACCCTGACTTTTCTTTCTGACATATCCAAGAATAAATATTTTGAGGAACTCAATCTATTCCCCGAGGAATTATTTTTTGCAAAATTAATACTTTTTTTCTGCTTTAACCGATTTTTTTAGTATTTTCGCAGCAAAAACACATAGGCACCATCATAAAGAGCCATATTTAAGTCTGTGACATGAACACTTTTAGGAAAATTATAGGACATGAGGAAAATATCTGGCACAGTTTGGCAATACGCTCCGGGCTCGTGCTTCTCACTTCCCTTATCATCATTTGGTTTCTTCCACGCAACGAGGCGAAACAATATGCTTACGAGATAGGTGAGCCATGGCATTATGGCACGCTGATAGCGAAGTTCGACTTCCCTGTCTACAAAACCGACGAGACGCTTCAACGGGAGCGCGACTCATTGCTCCATTCCTTCCAACCTTACTACAACTATGACAGCAGCGTGGAGTCGGTGCAGACAGCCAAGCTAAGGGTTGAGCTGGCAAAGGTCGGGTCTCTGCCTTCTGGCTTCGCCAATGCCTTGATAGAAAAGCTCCATCAGCTCTACCAGACTGGCATCATGGAGACTCCGCAATACAACTCTTTCAACAACGACACTACGGCGCAGGTCAGAATTGTCATAGGGAAAGACGCAGAATCGAGGGACGTGAGTCATTTGTTCTCTACCATGACGGCTTATGAGCAACTGCTCGACGACAGCTATCTCGCCAAAGAGCGATTGCTGATGCAGAAGTTGAACATGAACGACTTTATAATGCCCAACCTCCTTCTCGACAAGAACCGCACGGAGACGGCGCGCAACGACTTGCTCTCCGGCATCACGCCGGCAAGTGGAATGGTTATGGCAGGACAGAAAATCATAGGACAGGGCGATATGGTAGACGACTACAACTACCGCGTGCTCAACTCCATGGAGAAGGAGATAGACCGCCGCCAGGCTGGCAAGTCGCAGATAACGCGCCATTTCGTGGGCAACATCATCTACGTGATGGCCTTCGTGCTGCTCTTCACGCTCTATTTGTCGCTCTTCCGCCGCGACTATTTCTCCAAGCCAAGGTGCGTGGCCATGCTTTACACTTTCATCGCATTGTTTCCCCTGTGCGTATCGTTGATGATGGAGCACAGCTACTTCAGTTTCTCGGTCTATGTGCTACCCTTCGCCTTGGGTCCCATCTTCGTGCGCATCTTCATGGACTCGCGCACGGCTTTCATCACGCATCTTGTCACCGTGCTCATATCGGCATGTGCCTTGCGCTATCAGTTCGACTTCATCATCATCCAGACCATCGCCGGCTTGATAGCCATCTACTCACTGCGTGAGGTGTCCACACGATCGCAAATATTCCGCACGGCACTATGGGTGTTCTTGTCCACCTGTGCCATGTACTTCGCCTTGAAACTCATGGAAAGCAACGGCGACATGAGATTCGGGCAAAGCATGTACTACCACTTCCTCATCAACGGCGTGCTGCTGCTCCTCGCCTACCCTCTCATGTTCGTGGTGGAGAAGACGTTTGGCTTCGTGTCTGTGTTGACGCTCATCGAGCTCTCCGACACCAACAAGGGCTTGCTGCGGAAGCTCTCTGAGATTGCGCCGGGCACGTTTCAGCATTCCATCACCGTGGGCAACCTCGCCTCGGAGATCGCCAACAAGATTGGGGCAAAGGCCACGCTCGCACGCACGGGAGCCCTCTATCACGACATAGGCAAGATGAAGAACCCGGCGTTTTTCACGGAGAACCAGCAAGGCGGCGTGAACCCACACGACAACCTTACCGAGAAGGAAAGCGCGAGAATAATCATAGCCCACGTGACCGATGGCGTGAAACTCGCCGAGGAATACAACTTGCCAGTGGTCATACGCGACTTCATCCTCACTCACCACGGCTGTGGTATGTCCAAATATTTCTACATTAAATATCAAAACGAGCACCCCAACGAGGTGGTGGACAAGAGCCCGTTCACATACCCTGGCCCTAACCCTTCCACCCGTGAGCAGGCGATACTCATGATGGCCGACTCGTGCGAGGCGGCATCCCATTCGCTGAAAGAGTATACCGAGGAGAGCATATCCAAACTGGTCAACCAATTGGTGGACCAGCAGGTCAAGGACGGTCTTTTCAACGAGTGCAAAATCACGTTCTACGACATTGCCGTGGCAAAGCAGGTGCTCATTGAGCGACTGAAAGCCATCTACCACACGCGAATACAATACCCCGAGCGAATGACAAAAGAGAAATAAAACAAGAAAAAAAACGCTTCTGCCATGCAATCTTTCGCCATTTCCGGCATTTATGTAATCGAGAAAGATGCATTGACATTATTAATATTACAAGAATAAACTAAAATGAACAAAGCAATTGCCCAATTGGGTTATGCGGCCGCGACGGCTGCGATGGCGGCCTTGACGCTTGGCTCATGCGCCACAAAAAAGGCACAACAAGAGAAGGATAACAACGTGGTGATAAGCAGGGGAAACGACATGGACGGCTCGTTCCTCATCTTCAGCGACGCTGATCGCTCCACGGTCGCCAAGACCAACGAGTTCGCGCTCAACCTGTTTCGCACGCAAGCTGGCATGGATACCAAGGTGGTGTCGCCCATAAGCGTGGCTTATCTCATGGGGCTGCTCGCCAACGGAGCCAACGGGAACACGCAAGCCGAGATAATGAAGGCGCTCAACATGGAGGGAACGTCGCTCAACAGCCTTAACGAGGCTTACAAGGGCATCATCAACACGGCATCGCGCTATGACAGCCAGACCAAAGTGAACGTGGCAAACTGCGTGGCGGTGAACAAGCAGGTGACGCTCAAGGACGACTACAAGAACGCCATGCAAACGATTTACGACGCTGACGTGGAGAGCATGGACTTCGCCTCACCAAAGGCTACGGCGAAAATCAACGGATGGTGCTCGAAGCAAACCAACGGCATGATACCAAAGATTGTGGACAGGCTCGACGCGAGCGCCACGGCGGTGCTGATGAACGCTGTCTATTTCAATGGCACGTGGGC
>DAINOS010000033.1:0-4344 GCA_036743855.1 Prevotella sp.
AGGCCCTCAACTACGCCGCGCATATCGGCGCGTGGAAATGGTGCTTCTGGATTCCCGCCATCATCGCCATCTGCGGGTCGGTGTTCGTGTTGATGGGTCTGCGCGACGAGCCGAAGGATGCCGGACTGCCCGACCTGCCTGGCACATCGCTCGGAAAGATTGACGTGCAAAACAAGAAGGACCGCAAGAAGTTTGAGATGGTGATGGTATGGAAGAACCGCTGGGTGTGGACATTCTGCATCGCCAACCTCTTCGTGTATATCGTGAGAATGGGTATCCTCGACTGGGGCCCCAAGTTCCTCACCGAGAGCCGTGGCCTCGACATCTCCGAGGCGGGCTGGACAGTGGCGGCATTTGAGATTGCCGGCATCCTCGGCACGCTCTTCGCCGGCTGGGCCACCGACCACATCTTCAAGGGCAAGGGCCACCATATGTGCGTGGCTTGCATGGCTGGCGCGGCATTGTTCATGTTCATCTTCCGTTGTCTGCCAGGCAACGCGAGCCTCTCGCTCACGGCGGCAGTGCTCGTTGGCGCGGGATTCTGCGTGTATGGACCACAGGCACTCATCGGCATTGAGCTCGGCAAGCAAGCCACGAAGGAGGCTTCGGCAAGGGCCAACGGCATCGCCGGCATACTCGGGTACATTGGCTCAGGTCTCTCTGGACTGCTCGTGGGCTACGTGGCCGACATCTACGGATGGACAAGAGTGTTTGAGACCATCATCGTGGTGGCAATTATCGGCATGATAATATTAATATCCATGTGGAAAGCCCCACGCGACGGATATGAGCGCGCCTCAAAGATTGAATATGAGGAATAAGACTGGATAAGTAATTAGAGATATTAGATATAAACTGTGTATATGAAATAAAAATCAAGACATGCCATGAAGTTTGACAAGTTCTTATCTCCCTTAGACCACGACAACCTGATGAAGGCCTTGGCAAAGATCTGCCATGTGGCCCTCGACATGGACGGCACCATCTACCTTGGCGACACCCTCTTCCCTTATACCCAACGGTTTCTCGAAACACTGAGGAGGCTCGGCATAAGCTATTCGTTCTTGACCAACAACCCGACGAAAAACTCGGGCGACTATCTCAAGAAACTGCGCAAGCTCGGCATCGAGGCCACGGCAGAGCAGATGTACACGTCGTCGATAGCCACCATCGACTACATACACCAAAACTATCCTCAGGCCAAACGCGTCTTCGCGCTTGGCACGCCAAGCATGCAGGAGGAGTTCCGGAAGGGAGGTTTCCAGCTGTGCGAGGACTCGCCGGAGGACCGTCCCGACGTGCTCGTGGCAGCCTTCGACATGACACTCACCTACAGCCGTCTCTGCCGCGCGGCGTGGTGGGCGTCGCACAAGGACATTCCCTACATAGCCACCAATCCCGACTGGGTGTGCCCGACAGACGAGCAGACCATCCTCGTGGACTGTGGCTCCTTGTGCAAGGCCATTGAGGGCGCGACGAAAAGGCAGCCCGACGTGGTGATAGGCAAGCCTAACCCCAACATGCTCTGGTGCATACGCGACAAGTATGGCCTTCGCGACGATGAGATAGCCATGGTGGGCGACCGCATCTATACCGATGTCGCCACGGCGCAAAACGCGGGCTCGTTTGGTGTGCTCGTGCTGTCGGGTGAGACAACGCTTGAGGTGTCGCAGACCTATGAGCGGCAACCCGACCTCACGGCGGCGAGCATCAAGGAGTTAGGTGAGCTGCTGGAGGAGGCACGCAGCCGTTGAGAAACGGTTGACGGACATCAAGAAAAGCCATTGAAGCAGCCTTGTAACACCAGCGAAAAACAGTTGTAATCTACTATAAATAATTTTGTACCTAAATAATTAACTTTAATCAATCGATTATGAAGATGAAACAGCATCACGTGAAAATTGCCGTGACGGCTTTGTCGATGCTCACTTCGGTGACGGCTTTCGGACAAAGCGTGAAACTGACCGGCCGTGTGCTTGACACCGATGGATCAACGCCTATGGTTGGCGTGACGGTGCAACAAAAAGGTTCCAAGACTGGCACCGTGACCGACTTGGACGGACATTTCACGCTGACTGTAACTGGGGCAAACCCCCAATTGACAGTGTCGTATCTTGGTTATCAGACCACCACTTTACAGGTGGGCAGCAAGACCAATATCAAAATCGTGATGAAGCCTGAGGCAAAGAACCTTAACGAGGTCGTCGTGACGGCTCTCGGCATCAAGCGTGAGGAAAAGTCGTTGGGCTATTCGGTGACGAAGCTCGACAACAAGGAGCTCACCAAAGGTGTCTCAGGCAACTGGCTGGAACAGATGAACGGCAAGGTGGCCGGACTGTCCATGTCGCAAGCAGGTACAGGACCCATGGGAACGATGCGCGTCACGCTGCGTGGCGACCACTCGTTGAACCATGGCAACAACGGCGCGCTCTTCGTGGTCGATGGCGTGCCAATACAATCGGGAACAGTGGCAACGGGCAGTGGCTCGACATACAGCAACAACGACGCGCCCGTGGACTTCGGCAACGGAGCCGCCGACATCAACCCCGACGACGTTGAGTCGGTGACAGTGCTGAAAGGCGCCGCGGCCACAGCGCTCTATGGCTCGGCGGCAGGTAACGGCGCTATCGTCATAACCACAAAAGGCGGCGGCAAGGCGAAGAAGTGGGGCGTGTCGGTAAGCTCATCGCTCGTCTTAGAGAAAGCAAGCTATTGGCCCGACTTCCAAAAGGAGTACGGAGCTGGTGCCGACATGGGCCTCAATCCTTTCGTCTTCAACAACGTGGACGCCGACAAGTCGGCAGACGGAAAGGCTTACAGCTCCAACTACTCGCGCTATAACTTCGGTGAGAAGTTTGGCGAGGGCAAGATGCGGTATCAATACAATTCATACGACTGGGATACAGGTATGTGGACACCTACGCCATGGGAGTATAAAGACGACTGGTACAAAGGATTCTTCCAGACGGGCTCGACATGGCGCAACAACGTCTCCATCACCGGCGGCAACGGCAAGGGTACCTCTGGACGCATAAGTTTCACGGACACCCGCAACAACTGGATTACGCCAAACACCGGCTACGTGGACGATGCCGTGTCTCTCGGATTCGACTCGCCAGTGAGCAAGCGCATCAAGATAAGCTCACGCGTCAACTTCACCAACCGCCGAAGCGGAAACCTGCCGGCAAGCGGCTACTCATCAGCCAGCCCTATGTATCAACTCGGATTCGGCTACAACACCAACTCCATGAACGAATGGAAGGATGAATATTTCAATGGCAGGTTCACCAAGGAGAACATAGACAAGGGCATGACGGTATACAAGGGCACCGACGCTTTCAACCCTTACCGCACGGCCTACGAGGAGCTCAACTCCATGAACAAGACCCGCGTGTATGGAAACATGCAGGCCACAATCTCGCTGCTCAAGGGCCTCAACCTCAAGTTGCGCTCGGCAGTGGACATGACCCACACCTGGAGAACTCAGCAACGCCCGTTCTATACCAACGGCTTCCAGGAAGGCATGTATCGTGAGCAGACCACCAACGTGTATCGTTTCAACAACGACTTCCTGCTCTCATACACCAACAACAAGTTTGTGGGCGACCGCCTCGGATTCAATGCCTCTTTCGGCGGAAACAGCTACGACTATCGTTATTACAACGACCGCATAACCCTCACCAAGTTGCAGGTGGACGGCGTGTACAATGTCTATAACGTCCCGTCAGGATATAGCCCCGACGTGTTCAGCTATCACTCAAAGAAGAAGGTTAACTCCTTCTACGGCATCATGAGCCTCTCGTGGGACAACACCTATTACGTGGAGTTCACCGACCGCAACGACTGGTCATCGACCCTCGCCATGGGCCACAACTCATACAACTATCCTTCCGTGTCGGCCACGGTTCTTCTCGACCAAGTGCTCAACTTCAGGGAGAAAGCCCCTTGGGTGGACATGCTCAAGCTGAAAGCATCGTGGGCAAACGTGGGTAACGACACGTCACCTTATTCACTGGACCGCTACTATGACAACACGTCGTACTACGGTGGCTACAGAATATCACGCACCATTCCCAACTCGAAAATCAAGCCAGAGAACGAGGAAAGCTGGGAAGGCGGTATCGAAGGTAAGATGTTCGGAGGCAGGCTTGGCTTCGACTTCACGCTCTATACCACAAACACGACAAACCAAATCGTGAGCGTGGCTGCCGACCAAATCACAGGCGCGACTGGATATACCATCAACGCGGGCAAGATAAGCAGCAAGGGTGTAGAAATCACGCTTAGCGGCACGCCCGTGAAGACTCACAACTTCGAGTGGAACATCTCCGCCAACGCCAGCCG
>DAINOS010000033.1:4444-11131 GCA_036743855.1 Prevotella sp.
GTTGGCGGACACGCCTATTCCACCACCAACTTCATGCTCTCCTACCAGGGCCGCTTGAAGAACTCGCTCTATGGCCGCTACGACGGCTTCGTGCTCGACGGCGTGCAAGAGCACAAGGCTGCCGACGGCACAATCACGTACACCAAGAACAAGACCGTGATGACATCCGTGCAGAACTATTACAACACTTACGTATGGGTGCGCGACAACGCCGAGGAGAACACATTCTCCACAAACTTCATCAAGTTTAAGCAGCTGCGCGTAGACTACAGCCTGCCAAGGGCAATATGCAAGAAGACCCACTTCCTTGAGAGCGCAAGTTTCGGCGTTTACGCCACAAACCTCTTCTGCATCACGCCGTTCCCACAGTATGACCCTGAGACGGCCATGGTGTCTGGAGCTGAGATATACTCAGGCATAGAGACGCTTGCTTATCCTATGACACGTCAGTATGGATTCAATCTCAAACTTTCTTTCTAAAGCCATGAAAACAAGATTCACAAAATATATGCTTCCCGTAGCCGCGTCAGCCTTGCTGCTCGCCGGATGCACGCAGAATTTCGAGTCGACCAATTCCAACCCCAACAAGATTACGGTGGAAAGCGGCAAGCTCAACGCCTCGGCGTTGTTTGAGCCAATCCTTTATGGAGGGACCAACTATTTGACTTACATAAGCTACAACTGGAACGATGAGCTCATACAGCATACCGCCGGCACAGCATACACCACGACGACGATACACCGCTATGGCATAGGCGACAGCAACTGGACATCGCTGTGGAACTCCATCGCGAGATACGCCAGCGACTGCAACGAAATGAGCCGTCTCGCTGGAATACAAAACATCCCCGCCATGCAAGCCGTGTCGAAGACATTGTATGTGATGTACATGCAAAACCTTACCGACATGTTTGGCGACATTCCATTCACCGAGGCTTTCAAGGCTTCGGAAGGAAACATGAAGCCCGCGTTTGACTCTCAGGAAAAGGTTTACACCCAGCTCTGCTCATATCTGGAGAAAGCCAACGAGATATACGCGCAAAGCCCTTATGTGGACAAGAACTATCCGGCCTTGGACGGCATGTACCAGTTCAGCATGGAAAAATGGCGCAAGTTCAACAACTCGCTGTACCTCCGCGTCCTTGGCAGGCTCACCAACCGTGCCAACACCATTGTGGACAGCACCGCCAACCTCAATGTCGCTCAAAAGATGCAACAGATTGTGGACAATCCCGCGACCTACCCCATCTTCGAGGGCAACGACGACAACGCGACTGTGCATTATAGTGCCATCGCGCCATATTACTCACAGTTTGACCCTAACGAGTATCAAGACAACAACTTCCAGAGCTTGCACATCACCGAACAAATGATAAAGATGATGGTTGTCAAGGACCCGAACGATGCTAAGATTGACACCTACGTAGACCCACGCCTGCCTATCATAGCCACGAAACGCGGAAGCTACACCTACTGGAAAGGTACCGTCTCGGGCGGACTCATCGAGAACCAGGCCAATGACGACAAGGGTGCCGCCCTGCTCAATCTCGGCACGCTGCGTCGCGACAACTCCGATGAGTTTCTCATGAGCTACGACGAGGTTCTCTTCGTTCTCGCCGAGGCAGCCCAACGCGGCATGATAAGAGGAGGCGAGGAAAAAGCTCGCGAGTATTACGAGGCTGCGGTGAAGGCAAGCATAGAGAAGTGGTCGGCATTCGCCAAGTCGAGCGTAAAGGCTGGCGACATTCCTGCTGAATATGATGTCACGGAAGACCAAATCAACGAGTTCTTGCAGTCGCAACTCGCCTCATGGGACCTCAACGAGGATCACCTCAAGCTCATTCTTGACCAGAAATACCTTGCCACGTTCTGGGTCGGCATGGAGAGCTGGAACGACTATCGCCGCACGGGTTACCCAGAACTGACCATCGGCGCGGGCACCGACCCCAACGATTACATTCTCCCCACTCGCATGGGCTATCCAAACACCACCGTGGCCACCAATGCCGACCACGTAGAGGAAGCGTTGAAGCGTATGGGCGGTGACAACGACATGAAATTGCCCGTTTGGTGGAGCAAACAAGCCGCCGAGGGAAAATAATCTCTGCTACTTAAACGTTATCAATACAGACAAACACTATGAAAATAAAAAATATATTCTTGTCAGCATTGACACTCATCTGCCTTTTGGGTTTCTCTGCTTGCAAAGACAATGGCGATCCGGTAGGCGACCCATACTTGACCTTTGACAACATCGAAGGCACCATCAACGTGAGCAAGGCCGGAATAACACAGGCTAAGCGCAAGGCTGTCACAGTGCGCTCAAACAGTCCGTGGCAAGTGTCGCTTGATAATCCCGACGATGCCTCGTGGCTCCACTTCTTCATCGACGAGGGCGAGGACGATGGCATAATATATTATTGGGTTGACAAGAACTCCACATTCGACCAGCGCGAAGGCAAAATCAACCTGTCCGACGGTGACAAGGTGCTCAACACATTGGACATCGTGCAGGAAGCCGACGTGCCAAGCATCACCGTCAAGGACGGCGCAAGCGGCTTCATCATGGCTCCGGAAGGCGGCGAGCTGAAGTTTGCCATAGACGCCAACATCAGTTGGAAAGCCTCGCTGACCCCTGACGTGGAATGGGCCCATATCACTAACGTGACAAATGACTCCGTGATTTTGACCATCGACAAGAACGAGGAAGACGAGCGCACCGTGAGCCTCACTCTCGTGGGCGAAGGCGAACACGCCGATGTCAATGCCTCAACGCTCATCACGCAGAAAGACGAGTCTATGGTCTACGCCGACAACTTCAGCTGGTTGCAGGAAGGCGAAGAGAAGCCGACCTACGAGACTCCTGAGATTAGCATCACCAAGTGGAGCGACGCCGAGAAAGCCATGGGATGGCAATCCATCGGTGGCATTGCTTATGGCGGACGCGGCTACGTCAAGTTAGGCAAGACCAACTACAATGGCGACATCGTGTCACCAGCCCTTACAAAGCTCAAGAAGCCAACAAACGTGAAAGTGTCATTCCAGGCAATGGGTTACGTCTCAGCTGGTGGCACCAAAGACGCCTCCGTGGTAAAGGTTGGCGTGATAGGTCCCGGAGAGGTCAATGGCGATGAGGTCGCTACTATCAGCGTCAATGGCACAGCCTATCGGTGCGTGCGCTTCGTCAACACCGTCTTCCCCAACTCTCAGAAGAACGAGCACGGCGAGGACTATGACCCATGGGCACAGCCTGACTCATATCACACGTTCACCATAACGGGAGCCACAGCGGAAACGAAAATCATATTCATCGGTGGTGACGCGTGGAACAAGATTACAGGCAAGAACCGCGTGTTCATGAAGAACGTTGAAGTGACAAGACTCAAATAATAACATTAAAGCATAATGAAAAAACTGATTGTTATGGCAGCCGCTTGCCTCATGACACTGGCTGCAACAGCGCAGACCAAGATCGTGGCACATCGTGGCTACTGGGACTGCGCGGGAAGCGCGCAAAACTCTATCACATCGTTGAAACTGGCCGACAAGATTGGCTGCTACGGTTCTGAGTTTGATGTGCATCTCACGAAAGACAACGTGATAGTGGTCCACCACGACCCCAACGTCGGCAAGATAGACATCCAGACTTCCGATTTCAAGGCCCTGAAAAAGGAAAGATTGCAGAATGGCGAGAAAATACCTACGCTTGAGCAATATCTCGACGCCGGCAAGCAATTGGGTTGCAAGCTCGTGCTTGAGATAAAGAAGCAGAAGGTGCAAAGCCATGAAGACAGCCTCGTGCGCGAGACGGTGGCAATGGTCAAGTCGAAGGGCTTGCTCGACAGGATGGTATGGATCTCGTTCAGCGGCAGGGCTTGCGAACTGCTCCACCAGCTTCTGCCCGATGCCCACATACAATATCTCAATGGCGACTGGGACCCGAAGACCGTGAAGGCGAAAGGGCTCTCCGGCATCGACTACGAGCAGAAGGTCATGGCCTTGCACCCGGAGTGGATTAAGGAATGCCACGACCTCGGACTGGTGGTCAACGTGTGGACGGTGAACGATCTCAACACCATCAACCAGTTTATCAAGGCTGGCGTGGACTTCATCACCACCAACGCGCCTGTTGAGGGATTGAAACTTGCCAAATAACAAGCTAAAACATACACGAACTTATTCAGAATGAATTACAGAAAGCTATTCTCCGCCTTGGCCTTGGCCATCACGGCGAACCTTGGAGTGCTGGCACAAGGCGCCAAGGGCCCGGCGTGGCTCTCCAACGCCGTCTTTTACCAGATTTACCCCTCGTCGTACATGGACACCGACGGCAATGGCATTGGCGACCTGCCAGGCATCACGTCGAAGCTCGACTACATCAAGTCGATTGGCGTAAACACCATTTGGCTCAACCCCGTGTTTGAATCGGGATGGTTCGATGGTGGCTACGACATCATCGACTTCTACAAGATCGACCCACGCTTCGGCACCAACACCGACATGGTGAACCTCATCAACGAGGCCCACAAGCGCGGCATCAAGGTGTGCCTCGACTTGGTGGCTGGCCACACGAGCGACAAGTGTCAATGGTTCAAGGAGTGCGTGAGCGGCGACCGCAACAGTCGCTATGCCGACTACTTCATCTGGAGCGACTCCATCTCTGACAAAGACAAGGAGCAGATTGCCTTGCGCAACAAGGAGGCCAACCCTCAAGCCAGCACGCGTGGCAAGTGGGTGGAGCTCGACGCGAAAAGAGGCAAATATTACCAGAAGAACTACTACGTGTGCCAGCCTGCCCTCAACTATGGTTACGCCAACCCCAACCCAGCCAACCCTTGGGAGCAGAGCGTCAACGCGCCTGGTCCGCAGGCCGTGCGCCGCGAGCTTCGCAACATCATGGCTTTCTGGTTCGACAAGGGCGTGGACGGTTTCCGCGTGGACATGGCGGCATCGCTCGTAAAGGGTGACCCCGACAAGAAGGCGGTCATGGCGCTGTGGCAGGAGATGCGCGCCTGGATCAACAAGAACTATCCCGAGTGCGTGCTCGTGTCGGAATGGAGCGACCCCAAGAAGTCCATTCCGGCTGGCTTCAACATCGACTTTGAGATTCACCTCGCCGACAAGATTTACAACACGCTCTTCTTCGCCTCTGACGACCCATGGGGAAACAAGGACAAGGAATGCTATTTCGACAAGCGCGGTCGTGGCAGCCTCGACTATTTCTACTCGAAGTACGCCGACATCTACTCGTCTACCCACGACAAGGGCTACGTGGCGTTCCCAACCGCCAACCACGACTTCCAGCGTCTCAGGACAGGCCGCCGCAACGACTTGCAGCAGTTGAAAGTCGCCATGACGTTCTTCCTAACCATGCCTGGCGTGCCGTTCATCTATTATGGCGACGAGATTGGCATGAAATATCTCCCTGGCCTTCAGCCAAAGGAGGGAAGCCGCAAGCGTTCCGGCACTCGCACACCGATGCAATGGTCGGCTGGCGAGACGGCTGGCTTCTCGACCTGCAAGCCGGAGAACCTCTATTTCCCCGTGGATACGGAGAACGGCAAGATCACCGTGGCGGCAGAGGACAATGACCCTCGCTCGTTGCTTAACTTCGTGCGCGGCCTCATCAAGTTGCGTCACTCCTCACCCGCGCTCAACAACGATGGCGCATGGCAACTCGTAAGCAATCCATCCAAGCCATATCCAATGGTTTACACTCGCTCCATGAATGGCGAGACTTATGTGGTCGCGCTCAACCCATCAAGCGAGAAGGCGGCTGCCGCTATCAACCATCTGGGCAAGGCCGAGAGCGTGTCGCTCACGGGCAAGGCAAAATACAAGAGCGGCAAGGCCAACGACAACGTTGAGCTCTCGCCTATATCGGCTGCCGTGTTCAAGATAAAATAGGTTCCATGTTGATACATCGGCGAAGCCGACATCTTTAAAATCTTTTTAATCCGTGTGAAATAAAATTAGTTTACGGAGCTGTCACCAAACGGTCAACTCCACAAACGACTTACCATTTCCCTGCAAGGTGACCCTTGTCTTCCGATAGTCGGAGCGAGTAGCCTTGTAGGGATTTTTTATATATGTCTGTGGGTTCACCGCCACGAGCGGAAACCAGCTAAACTGCACCTGCACCATGAGCCTGTGGCCAGGCAAGAGCACATGCGCTATGTCGGGCATGGTGAAGCCTACGTTGAAATCCTCATTGGGCACTATCGGCTCCGGCTTTGAGAAAGAGCGGCGGAAGCGCGCCGGCATGACGTCGCCACGCACGAGCATCTCATAACCATCGGGGCGCACGTCTATGAGTTTCACCACGGCCACGATGTCGTTGGCATCGGTGTTGAGCGTCAGGCTCACCTTAACCGGTCCCATCATCCTGAGGGTGTCTTGGCTTGCTGGCCACGAGAACGTGAGCACGTCGTCGCGCTTCGACGAGAAGCGTTGGTCGGCTGCCATATAAGCACGGTCACGGCCGCGTGTCGCCACATTATTATAATACGGCACTGGATTGCCCGGGTTAGACACCACCGTGCCATTGCCGAGATAAAACCTCTTTTGTTGGGAGCCCTTTGGCGGCCAGCTATCCATGGTCAGCCATTGGTCTTCCACGTTGCGGTCTCTCATCATCTCCTCGCGCGTCTCGCTCGATGGCAGTATCGTCACCGGAGCGGGCTTGCC
>DAINOS010000033.1:11231-18450 GCA_036743855.1 Prevotella sp.
GCTTGCCAATAGCTGTCATAATTGGGGTGCGAGATGATGTCGTTCCAGAACGACCCTTCCTCGACCACGGGTTGCAGGATTTCCGCCATAGGGCGATGGTAAAACACGTTGACCGTGGTGTCCACGGGCGCCAACTTCTTTCTCGCCCTCGTCGACGGGTTGCTCCGTAACCTGAAGAAAGAAGAGCCGAAGCCATAGCTGTCCATGAGCATCAACGCCCCATTGTGGTGAATGTCGTCGCCCATGAACCAGTCGTTGACCGGTGCTTGTGGCGACGCGGCCTTGATAGCGGGGTGACCGGAGCGCGCTGCCATGAAAGCGTAGAACCCCGGATAAGAGGTGCCCTTCACCCCCACTCGACCATTGGTGTGGCAGTGGGCGAGCAACCAGTCCACGGTGTCCCACGTGTCGGTCGCCTCATCGGTATCTTCTTTCTTCTTGTTGAGGATGAACGGGCGCGACTGCTCAAATCGCCCCTCGCTGAGATAAGTGCCCCTCACGTTTTGCCTCACGATGATGTAGCCGTGATTCAGGTACACGCTGTCGAGCCCGAAACTCTTCTTGCTGAACGTGTCGCTGTTGTAAGGCGCGAGCGAATATGGCGTGCGCATCATGAGCACGGGGGCGGGGGCGTTGCCCTGGGGTTCGTAAATCTCGGTGTAGAGCCTCACTCCGTCGCGCATGGCAATCATGGCGTGACGTTTGGTATACTCGTAGGCTTGAGCGCAAACGGAAAAAGCGCAAAGCGAAAAAATGGTAAGGAAGATTTGTTTTCTCATAATGGATTACAAAGATAGTAAAAACCGAGAACAATACAAAACAAAAGGCCAAAAGGCTTTTATTGGTTCCATGTTGATACGATTGGTTCAAGTCTGCTTTCTTGCTGATTTTCACACGGATATAAAAGATTTGAAAGATTGCTACGCCGCAAGCGGCTACGCGGAGAATGCCTTGCAGAAACGGGCCTTGTATGGCACGGTATGTGTAATCGGCGAAGCCGACATCTTTAAAATCTTTTATATCCGTGTGAAATGAAATGTGCGAAAGAAAAGCAGCCTATCTTTTCAAAGATAATGAAAAAAAACGGAAACAAGAAATCTTTTCGCCCATTTTACTTGCAGGATAATTGGAATTATTGTAAATTTGCAAAGTATATTAATAACGCCAATGAAACGTTCAAAGGCAAGACTTGTATAATCCAACTAAAACACAAAAACATTATGGCAAAGAAAGGTGAAGTATATAAATGCAAGCACTGCGGTGCTATGGTAGAGATATTGCACGATGGCGCCAACCCCGTGTGCTGCGGCGAGCCCATGACACTCCTCAAAGAGAACACCACCGATGGTGCCAAGGAGAAGCACGTGCCCGTGGTTGAGAAGATTGAAGGAGGCTACCGCGTCAGCGTGGGCAGCGTGTCCCACCCCATGACCCCGGAGCACTATATCGAGTGGATTGAACTGGTCACTCCCGATGGCGTTCTGCGTCGCTACCTCACGCCCGACGACAAGCCAGTGGCTGAGTTCAAGACCGACGCCACGGAGGTCACGGCACGCGAATATTGCAACCTCCACGGCTTGTGGAAGGCATGACCACGGTTTGAAAGCTGATAAACAAAGGCGCGACAATTGTCAGTAAATGCGTACTGACAATTGCCGCGCCTTTCTCATGTTTGCGCCTTTCAGCAGGCTAAAAATCGGCGTTTCGGCTTCACGCTTGAATCGCAATGCCTTCACGCTTGAATCGCGTCGGCTTTACGCTTGAATCGCATTGGCTTTACGCTTGAATCGCGACGCCTTTACGCTTGAATGCCCAAAGCCCTCATTTTCAAACATTTATCCGAAAGAAACGCCACTTGGCTTGCCGTGTGGCTCATGTCCTTAAGCCAGCCGTGACATTTAGTAGTGGAACGAGCTTCCGCCCAAGAACTCCCTCAGGAGGCTCGTTGGCGGGATGTCGCGGTTGGGTATCGGCCTGATGTATTCGAGAAACTTCCTCAACCTGTAAGCCTCCGAGTATTCCTCGGCGTTTTCCGGCACTTGCAGGAGCAAAGGCTCCGCCTGCTGCTTTATCACGGCAAGCTCGAAGAGCATCGCAGAGTTGAACATGGCGTCGGCATTCTCTTGGTATGGGAAAATCCACTTGTTCTCGCCGGCACGCACCGAGGGCCACCGGTGTATCGTGTCACGCGCGCTCACCCCGCGATACTTGTAATCGCGTATGATGCGCCTCAGCAGGCGGTTGTCGGTAGTGGGTATGTAGTTGTGGTCATCGAGGAGGATGGTGGTGAGCGCCGACACATACACCCTGAACTTCTGGTCCTCGGGAATCTCCGATGTCAGCTCGGGGTTCAAGGCGTGTATGCCCTCGACCACGAGCACGTTGTTTGGCTCCATCCTCAGTTTCCTGCCGCTCGGTCTCGACTTGCCTTGTTGGAAGTCATATTTAGGCAGCTCCACCTCCTCGCCATTGAAGAGCTTGTTGAATTGCTCGTTTATGAGCTTTAGGTTCAAGGCATAGATGCTCTCATAGTCGTATTCGCCATTGGCGTCCTTCGGCGTCAGCTCGCGGTCCACGAAATAGTCGTCGAGCGATATTGGCAGGGGCCTTATGCCGTTGGCTATGAGCTGGATAGACAGGCGCTTGCAAGTGGTGGTTTTCCCCGACGACGACGGCCCTGCCAGCAGCACGAGCTTTACGCCCTTGCGCGAGGCTATCTCGTTTGCTATCTCCGTTATCTTCTTTTCCTGCAACGCCTCCGACACGTTGATGAGGTTCGTGGCCTCGCCCTTGTCCACAAGCTCGTTGAAGTCGCCCACGGTTCTCACCCCGATAATGTCCTGCCAGTGGTGATGCTCCTTGAATATGCCGAACATCTTGTCTTGCCTCGTCATCTCGGGCAGCACCATGGGGTCTTTCAAGTCGGGTATGCGCAGCAGCAACCCATCGTAGTATTTCTCCAGCCCGAAAAGATAGATGAGCGAGGTATTGGTGAGCAGCGAGCCATAGTAGTAGTCCACGTAGTCGTCCATCTGGTAGTATGTGGTATATAGCCGCCCATAGCTCTTCAGCAACTTCACCTTCGCCGTGTCGCCCTTCTCGGCAAACATCCTCACGGCGTCTTCCGTTGGCACCTCGTGGCGGTGTATGTCTATCTTCGCGTCTATTATTTCCTGCATCCTGTGCCTTATCCTCTCGGTGTCGTCGGCGGTTATGTCGTGACCTATCGAGAGGTTGACGTAGTAGCCATTGCTCACGGGTATGTCTATCACCACCCTGCTGCACGGGTAGAGGTCGTGCACCGCCTTGCAGAGGATGAAAAAGAGGGTACGCGTGTAGCACCGTGACCCTGAGCCGGAGGTCATGTCGAGAAACTCCACGTCCTTGTTGCGATACGGCCTGAAATGCATGCCCTCAACCTTGTTGTTGACCTTGGCGCATATCGGTTCAGGGTTCATTTTCACCCCTGATTGAAAAAAAATATCAGATAATGTGCTTCCAGGAGCGATGTTAAGTGATTTTTTATTATTTTTGCAACGGATTTGTAATGCCTGTTTCATTTGCGACACATTTATATATAAGTTAAATGATTCTTTGAATGATAATCACGGTGTAAAATTAGCAAATTCCGTCATGCAAAGCAATAGCCGTATTATAAACATAGTTAAAATATGACGATTCTTTTATTAAAGATTGTTGGTGCCCTCGCGCTCCTCATCTATGGCATGAAGGTGATGAGTGAGGCCCTGCAAAAACTGGCCGGTCCGCAGTTGCGCCACGTGCTGAGCGCGATGACCACCAACCGCGTCTCAGGAGTGTTCACGGGCATGCTCACCACCGTAGCCGTACAGTCGAGCACGGCCACGACAGTGATGACCGTCTCCTTCGTAAACGCCGGATTGCTCACCTTGGTTCAGGCCATCTCCGTGATCATGGGTGCCAACATAGGCACGACGCTCACCGCGTGGATCATGTCGGCGGGCTTCTCGTTCAGGATAAGCGACTTCGTATGGCCAGTCTTCCTTTTCGGACTGCTGCTCATCTATTCAAAGAAAAACCGATATGTAGGCGACTTCCTCTTCGGCATAGCCTTCATGTTTCTCGCCCTCGCCACACTTGGCGAAAGTCAGCTTCCACCAGCGGAGCTCGACGCGCTGAAAGGCTTTTTCGCCTCGTTCGACCCCAATAGTTTCGGAACCATATTGTTGTTCCTCCTTTTCGGCACCATCCTCACGTGCATTCTCCAAAGTTCCGCCGCGCTCATGGCCATCACCATGATGCTGTGCACCCAGGCCGGACTTCCCATATACCTTGGCATCGCCCTCGTGCTTGGCGAGAACATAGGCACCACCCTCACCGCCAACCTCGTGGCGCTCACCGCCAACACCGAGGCGCGTCGCGCCGCCTTCGGCCACCTCTTCTTCAATGTCTTCGGTGTCATCTGGGTGCTCATCGTCTTCAAGCATTTCGTCAACTTCGCCTGCGGTCTCGTAGGGTTCAACCCCATGGTAGGCACCCCCACGGGCACGCAACTCACCTTCGCCCTCGCCGCCTTCCACTCGTGCTTCAACGTCTCCAACACCATAGTGCTGTTGCCCTTTGTCAAGCAGGTGTCAAAAGTGTGCTGCTGGGTTTGGAAGCCAAGGGCCAACACCGATGACGACGACTTCCGCCTGCGCTTCATACAGACTGGCATCATGAAGACCCCTGAGCTCTCGGTGCTTGAGGCACAAAAGGAGATTCAGAGCTTCGCGGAGCGCATACAGCGCATGTTCAGCATGGTGAGAGACTTGCTCGGGGAGAAAAACGAGGACAAGTTCGTGAAGATATACGACCGCATAGAGAAATATGAGAACATTTCCGACAACATGGAGATAGAGATTGCCAAATACCTCGACCAGGTGAGCAACGCCCACCTCTCCGATGAGACCAAGGGCAAGATTCGCTCCATGCTGCGCCAAATATCAGAACTGGAGTCGATCGGCGACGCCTGCAACAACATGGGCAGGACGATAAACCGCAAGTTCAAGTCGAAGGAGGACTTCAACGAGCGCCAATACGACCACATACACCAGATGTTCGAACTTGTGGACGACGCGCTCTCGCAGATGAACGTGCTGCTGAAAGGCCACAAGGAGGAACTCAACGCCACGCGCTCGTTCAACATCGAGAACGAGATAAACAACTATCGCAACCAGTTGCGCAACGAGAACCTCACCGACATCAACAACCACCAATACGACTACGCCTCTGGCTCAATGTACATGGACATCATCCAGGAGTGCGAGAAACTTGGCGACTATGTTGTCAACGTCGTGGAGGCGAGAATGGGCATGAAGGCTTCCGCCTGACTATCTTTTCCACGTCGGCCTTCGCGAGTTCGTGAAGGCCGTCGGGTGTCATGGTGACGAAGCGGTCGGCATAGCGCAAGGCTATGTCGAGGTCGTGGGTAGACACCAACACGAGTTTATCCATGTCGATGGCTACGGAATGAAGCATCGACATGGTGTTTTTTTTGCTCTCATAGTCGAGAAACGCCGTGGGCTCATCGAGAAGCATCACGGGCGTGTGTTGCGCTATGGCGCGCGCTATCATTATCTTTTGCCGCTCGCCATCGCTCAGCGCGCTGATGTCTCGATTGGCGAAAGCCGACATTCCCGTGAGGCTCAAGGCTTGCCCCACCATCCTCTCGTCGTCCTTGCCAAGTGTGCCGAAAAATCCCGTGTAGGGCATCCGCCCCATCGCCACCACGTCGTGTACACTGAGGTTCATGGCGTCTGGCTGCTCAGTCAACACCACGCTGAAAACCCTTGCCAGCCGCTCATTGGAGAGCCTGCGGCACGACACGACCGCGTCGCCGTCTTGCCACCTCACGTCGCCGGAGAGCGCGGGCTGCAAACCTGCCAACGTGCGAAGGAAGGTGGACTTGCCCAGGCCGTTCCTCCCAATGAGGCAAACAAGCTCCCTGCCGCCAATCTGCCCGTCAAGCGGTCCCGCTATCACCTTGTGGCGGTAGCCAATGGTCAAATTTTCTATTATTAGCCGTTTCATACTGCAAAATTATCAAAAAACCGCCGATAGGCTTGCTGCTTTCAAAAAAATATCTTACCTTTGCACCACGTTTGTATGGATAAGGTCTTCCAAAGGCTTGTTTCCATCGTCTTGCCCAGATGGCGGAATAGGTAGACGCGCTGGTCTCAAACACCAGTGCCGCAAGGCATCTCGGTTCGAGCCCGAGTCTGGGTACAAAAAAGCCAAAGCATTGTTGTCAGTGCTTTGGCTTTTTTTATTTACCAGTTTCTTACGCCCTCGATTACAATGTAATGCCAATAGCCTTTGCAAGCGTTTGACGAATATAACCATTGATGGTCGTGCCCGCTTGTTGTGCCAGTATGGCAATGCGGCTGTGGATTTCTGGTGAAAGCCGGACGTTAAGGTTACCGCTGTATGCTTTGCGTGGCTTAACACCGCTTGCCTTGCAACTGGCAAGATAATCGTCAACAGCACCCTCAAAGTCTTTTCGCAGTTCGTCCACGTCTTTTCCTTCGTAGGTAATATTGTCCTTGCTCATGCCAAGCACCTTACCGTAAAGGCAGTTGTCTTCCTCGCTATAGTCAACGCTTCCTGTATAGCCTTTATAATTCATTGTTCCCATATCAATTATCCTCCTTGTTTATGTACCCGTTTGACTTTAAATATGTGTATACTTGCCGCATGGAATAACCTTTAATTATGTTTGCTGGATGCGGCTTGTGCATGATGTAGCGGTCAGCGTTGCTGTCGTTTACGAATATTACTCGTGAACCAGATGTTGAGCCTTTATTCTCCAAATGGAATCCGAAAAGCTTAAACAGGCGCTCCATCTCATCGAAGGTGAAGTCACGTGGCAAGTTGTAGAACCGCTTTAGAAGTTTGTCATGCTTGTTCATAGAGTTCTTTTGATTGCAAAAGTAACTAAATTTAGTTACACTCGCAATTATTACAATATAATATTTCGATGAATTTGATTTTAGTGTATGCTGTATTACTAATGTTAAACCCTAATAATACTTCTTTTCGGAGTCTCATGTACGCTTTGCAGGGTGCGAGCATCCTGCCCATGTAATAATTGTTTACCCCAGTTCGGGATAAGCGATCTTCCCCAAGTGAAGATTTAACGATTTACAATAGGGACAAGTCTTCCCCTCCATCCATGTATGATGAATGGCTACGGTGAAAA
>DAINOS010000034.1:0-18387 GCA_036743855.1 Prevotella sp.
ACCGACCCATATATGAAGAAGTGATAACGTCGTGCAAACGCAAACAGCATTCGATTTAATATATGGAACATCAGCTTGGACAATTGATAAGTCTCCCTAAGATTGTAGACCCACGTGGCAACCTCACGGTGGCGGAACAGATGAAGGAAGTGCCGTTTGAGATTAGCCGTGTCTATTGGACTTACGACATTCCGGGTGGGGCTCACCGTGGAGGGCACGCGCATAAGCATTGTCGAGAGATGATAATAGCCGTGTCGGGGTCTTTTGTCGTGACGCTTGATAATGGCAGTGAGAAACGAGACTTTATGCTTCATCTGCCAAACAAGGCATTGTTTGTCGACAGGGGCATTTGGCGGTCGCTGGGCGATTTTTCCTCGGGTGCCGTTTGTCTGGTCCTTGCTGAAGACCCATTTGACGAGGGCGACTACATCTACGACTATGACGATTTTTTGAGATATAAGTCAGCGAATGTTTGAGATAAGGCGATACGGTGAAAGCGATAAGGAGACGTGGAACGATTTTGTGAAGCGGTCGCGGCAAGGCACGTTCCTATTTGACCGTGCATATATGGACTATCATCGCGACAGGTTCACGGATTGCTCGTTCATGTTTTTTAAGCAAGGCAAGCTGTACGCCTTGCTTCCGGCAAATGTCGTTGACGATACGCTTTGGTCGCATCAGGGGCTTACCTATGGCGGGCTTATTACCAACGAGCACGCTACCGCGGCGGAGGTGTGCGCCTTGTTCGAGGAGCTGATGCCTTTTTTGGGAGGCATGGGCATAAGGCGAGTCGTTTACAAGCCCATGCCTTGGATTTATCAACGCTTGCCGGCGGAAGAGGATTTATATGCTCTCTTCAACCGATGCCACGCGCGGCTTTATGTGCGCAACGTTTCGTCTGTAATAATAAAGAACAATGCGCTCAAGTGGCGACGCATAAGGCAGTTTGGGGCAAACAAGGCTGCCAAGGAAGGCATTGACGTTCAACAGGACAGCACTGCTTTTCGGGAATTCTGGCCTGTGCTGGAAAGTAATCTTTATAGCACCTATCATGCCAAGCCTGTACATTCTCTTGGGGAGATATTGCGTCTGCATGACGCTTTCCCCGAGAATATCCGTCTCTACGTGGCCAGATACGACACTAAAGTGATAGGGGGCGTGCTTCTCTACGTCACTCCGCAAGTGGTTCATACGCAATATATCTCAGCCACGAATGAGGGGAAAAAACTTCATGCCATCGATGCAATCTTCCGAAAGATTCTCGTGGAAGATTTCCAAGGACAGGAGTATTTCGATTTTGGCACTTCAAACGAAAACATGGGCCATTATCTGAATGAGGGCCTTATTTACCAAAAAGAGGGTTTTGGCGGCAGGGCGGTTTGCTATGACTGGTATGAAATGACGATAGATTAGCGATTAAGGCTAACTACACATTAAAGAAACAAGAGATGATTCCTTATTTATCGTTGAAATCAATGGTTGCTCTTCATCAGCGGGAAATCAACGAGGCAGTGGAGCAGGTCGTGGACAGCGGATGGTATCTAAAAGGCGAGGCGACGCGGCGGTTTGAGCACGATTATGCCAAATACATTGGCAGCCATTGTTGCGTTGGATGCGGCAACGGACTCGATGCCCTGACGCTTATCTTCCGCGCCTACAAGGAAATAGGGCGACTGCGTGACGGCGACGAAGTGATGGTGCCTGCCAACACTTATATTGCTTCCATTCTCTCCATCACCGAGAATGGGCTCAAACCGATATTGATTGAACCGAATATCGATAGTCTTGAAATAGACGACACGCTGATAGAACGATCCATCACACCCAGGACGAAAGCCTTGCTTATTGTGCATCTTTATGGACGCTGTGCCATGACGCAGCGGATAGCTGAGATTTGCCGTGACCATAATTTGCTGTTGGTGGAGGACAACGCGCAAGCTCATGGTTGCACCTATCAAGGACGGCATACGGGCTCCTTGGGCGATGCCGCAGCCCATAGCTTCTATCCGGGCAAGAACCTTGGGGCGTTGGGCGACGCAGGAGCCATAACCACCAACGACAGGGAGTTGGCTGACCTGTGCAAAGCCTTGGGCAACTATGGTTCATCACGCAAATATGTCTTCCCGTATAAGGGCAAGAACAGCAGGATAGACGAGGTACAAGCTGCCGTGCTGGATGTTAAACTGAAATATTTGGATGAGGAAAATCAAAGGAGGAAGGAAATTGCCGAGACCTATTTCGAGAAGATAAGCAATCCTTTGATTAACTTGCCGATGAAACATGGCAACGCTGACAACGTGTTTCATATTTTCCCAGTGCTCTGCAATACAAGGGACAGGCTTAAAGAATATCTTGCGGGCAAGGACATTGGCACGATGATTCATTATCCCATTCCGCCACACAAGCAAGCGTGCTATAAGGAATGGAACAATATGTCGTTGCCTGTGACGGAGAGAATACACTGTGAGGAACTGAGCATACCCTGCAACCCTTGCATGACCGACGAAGACGTGGATCTCGTTGTCGCGTCTCTCAACAAGTATAAAGGTTGAACGGAATTTTTCGGCTTCCGCAATATACGTTTGTTGGTATTTGCCGTGTGTGTCAAATGAATCTTGTCCTCATGCGCTTTTTTAGCGCGATATAGGAGAGGACGGAGCTGATGACAGTCAGGACAATGCCTATTGCCCAATATGCGATTCCACGTCCTGTCAATGTGAGGACGTAGGCGGCGATGCCTATTGGGAATTGCTGGAGCATGAGCTTTATGGCGGAGCTGGACAAGCGGTAACCATAGCGATGCCCCATATAGATGTTGAGCATGATGAAATCGAATAAGGCGACGAGCACAATGGCGATTCCCATGCCGATGAGGCCAAACGCTCGGAAGCAGACAACGGACAGGAGAACATACACCACCGCGTAGATGCCTTCCATGAGCAGATAGGCCTTGGAGTCTCCACGCGACAAGGGCAGGTAAGCGATGGGAAGCTTTACGGCACGTAGAAACATGGCCAATGCCGTGAGCTGAGCCATGGAGGTGACTGGCAAGAAATAGTGGGAATAGAGTAGGGGTAGGATGATTGGCAAGCCAACGATTAGACCAACGAGCATCGGTGATATGATGAGCAACGAGACCTCTATTTGCTTGTTTACCGTGTTGTTGAGAGTGGTGCCTGTGGTGCTTACGGCGGAGAGACGTGGAAAATAGTCGGTTTCCATGGCGGAGAAAACCATGCCACCGTAGGTCATGGTTATCATGTATCCGGCGTTGAACAGTCCGAGGGTGTCGGGTGAACTCGTGTTGTTGACAAACGATCTTATGAGGAAATCAGAGCAACTGCCGAATATGCTTGCAACGAAGAATCCCACTCCGAGTTTTACCATTGTGCCGCCCTCGCTGAATATTGAGCGGTTGATGTTTAAACTTAACGGTTGAAAATGGTATGAGTAGGATACGGTGACGATTAATTGGGCAAGAGCCACGACAATCATTGATGGCACGATAGCCTTTGAGCGCCAGATAAAAAAGAGGGGCGCGGAAATGACGAGGGCCATGACTACGTTTATTATGGAGATGCGGGCCAGGCCGCCTAAATGGCGTGTGCCCTTGAGGATGGCGAGTTCGCCACCCATGATGGCGGTCATGGCAACAATGGGTGACAGCAAAAGAAAATGAAACGTGTGCTTGCCCCAACCAAAGGTGTATTTGCTTAGTAATGGACTGAGCAAGGCGCATATAGCCATACCTGTCAATGCCGTGACTGCGCTCCATGCCCTTACAGTTTGTACGGTTCGATTGATGGCCTGAACGTCGCCATGCGAATGAGCCTCGGAAATGTGTTTCACCGCGCTGATGCCAATGCCGAGGTTGGTGGAGTCGCCAATGAAACGAATGGTGGAGTTGAACAGACTGATAAGTCCCACGCCCATGGGACCCAATAGTAAGGCCACGATTTTGTTGCGCACCAATGCCACGAGAATGCTCAAGGCTTGCACGCCACCGAACAGGCCAGTATATTTAAAAATATTGGCATAAGCGTTGTTCTGTTTCTTCTTTTCCATCTGTGTAGAATAACGCTTATTCCATACGGCTTATTATAGGAAGCGGCGAAAAACAGATTATAAAATCATCCCACGATGATTACAGTGACACCCCTTGCCGCCTGTGCGCCCATGACGAGAGCTTGCTCGATGTCGGCAGTCTTGGAAGGTCCGCTGATGAATGAGCCAAACTGGTATTTTGGGTCAAATTCTATGCGCTTGTATGCCTCGTGCATGTTGTTTACGATGTTGTCCTTGTCAAGCACGATGACGAGATACTCGGAGATGAAGCACACGGCCTTCTCTTTCATGGTCTGAGGAATCCACACGCATCCGTTCTCGGCCACGCCAATCTTTCCTTCTACGATGCCCACGTCGGTACCGTCAAGGTCTTTTGCCTCGGCCACGGTGTCAGGGTTTTTCTGTGCTATGGTTATGTATGGCAGGTTGCTTGCGAAAGTCTTGGCTTCTGGATATTGTGCCTTGATGATGGCGTTTAGGTCGTCGTCCTTGCTGGCTTCCACCACCTTTCCGCCAACAGTCTTTGTCATTTCCACAAACTGAACATAAGTGTTGGGATAATTGATTGCCTCAATGTTCATGTCAGGCATGTCAAATTGCTCGTGAGTGTTGGCACGCAGCTTTTTGAATAAATCTTCTTTGTTCATTTTCTTTGTCTTTTATGGAATGATCTCAGTGTGTATTAAATGTTAGCCCCTGCAGCTCGCAACGCCTCTTTGCCACCTTCTGTCTCAAGCACTTTGCCTTGCGTGCTGTCGTGTGTGGCTTGTTGTCCAGCCTTCTTCCTTTCAGCAACCCTTCGTTTGTAATCCTCAAGGTAAGCCTCTTTCCTCTTCGCGGCTTCCTTGGCGTATTCATTGTCAGGGTCTTCCTGTAGGTCAACTCGCATGGTGTGGGCATTGTTGACAATGTCTTTCACTACTTCACCGCCACATATCAATCCTGCGGCTGCGGGAACCCATGCGTTAGAGCTCGGGATGGTGTGGCGCTCGGTGCAGGCGCGCATGTCCTTTGCGGGGCAGATGCAATGGAACCGACAACTGATGTCGGGCTGGTCGATGCTCTCAATAGGTAGTTCGGGCGAGTAGACCACTTTAAGATGCTTTATGTTTGTCTTGCGCAACTTTTTGCGTATCACTTTTGCCAATGGGTCGTTGATGGTCTTCCAGATGTCCGTGACCTGCAATTGCGTGGCATCGAGTTTGTAAGCGGCACCCATGCATGATATTATGGGAATGTTGAGGTCATGGCATCGCTTGATGAGGTCAAGCTTTGCCGTTACGGTGTCAATGCAGTCTACCACATAGTCGTAATGCGAGAAGTCAAACTCGTCTGCGTTTGACGGAAGGTAAAAGGTTTGGTATTTCCTTACGTGGCATCGTGGATTGATGTCGTGTATGCGATCCTCGGCAACATCAACTTTGTGGCGGCCTACGCTTGATATAGTGGCAAGAATTTGCCGGTTTACGTTGGTGAGGCAAACGCGGTCATCGTCAATGATGTCGAGTGCTCCCACACCACTGCGCGCAAGTACTTCTACTACATATCCACCAACTCCTCCCACTCCAAATACAGCCACCCGGGAGCCGTTGAGTGTGTCAATGGCTGGCTTGCCAAGCAATAATTGCGTGCGTGAAAACTGGTTTTGCATTATCTTTTTCTCTTTCGGTAGGCAAAGTTACTTATTTTTTCAGTATTATTTTATAGATGTCTCTGTTATTATGGGCGCCTACTTTATTTATCCTTATAATACCCTCCTGTCATTTGTCTTTTTGAGCTTTTGTCGCTTGACGTTGTTGGCCGTATCAAGTTGAGAATTTCAAGAGACTAAGAATCCCACTCCCGCCATCAATATGACGTAGCGCAAGAGTTTGCCAATGGTGATGCTGGCGGCGGAGATGACAATATTGGCGCGCATGAGTCCCAGGCATATTGTTATGGCAGAGCCGATAATCGGTAGAAAGGCGAAAAAGCCAATCCATGCGCCATGTCCTGCCATGAACGTCTCGGCCTTGTCGAGGTTTTTCTTTTTGACATGGAGGTATCGCTCAATCCATTCCATGCGGCCCAGTCTGCCAACGCTGTAGTTGAACATGGAGCCGAGCACGTTGCCTATTGTGCCGTATATTATAAGTGGTTCAGCCTTTAGACCAGCCGCGTACAGGCCGAGCATGACCGCCTCGCTTGAGAATGGGAAAAAACTACCGGCGAGGAATGCCGCTATGAGCATTCCCCAATAACCATAGTTTAGAAGAAAATCTGTCAGAGCCTGAGTCATAAAATGTGGTATTCAGACACCTATCATGTTGTATATCGTCAATACGAAGGCGGCAGCGGCGAGCAATATGGATACGATGTTGCTTATCTTTGATGACGTTAGGGCGAGCCAGTGGCCAATGATTGGCGCGGTGAGCACAATCGCCATGCCTAAGAGACAATCAAAGTGTTGCGGCTGTATAAGGGCGAAAAACAGGGTGAGCCCATCGAGCACGATGAACATCTCGTAGAAAAGACGTATCCTTATGCGGTCTTGGTAACTGTACATGATGAAATGAACACCACCGATGATTGCGCACAATAAGACGAAGGCAAAAGTCAACCATTCGTGCAGCTGTATATCAACCAAGTAGAATGGTGTGCCGAATTGCAGGACGTTGATGAAATGCGTGCCAAGCCATGCGTAGTTGCCCGTATATATGAGCCAAGCCGCCACGAACCAATAAGGCGCGATGACACCGATTATTGACGAGAGAAATGTGCGTGGTGAGAAGCTCTGTATGTATATCGCCATGACAATCCACAGTGCTGGCATGAAGAGCAGGGTTTGGGGAAACACGATGCTCCCTATGCCAAGGGCGAAAAAGGCATAGAATGTCTTTCCCGTGGCGTTTGGCTCTTGATACGACCGCAGCAGGAAAAGCAAGAACGAGATGAACGTGATTTGAACCACCGCCACGTCTATTGTCCTGAAGAGGAATAAAGACATGGTGGTCATGACGAGAAACGAGCAAGACACCATTCGCGAATAAATGCGAATAAGCGCGTTGCTGTTGTTCAATTCGACCATCATCACCACTGAGACGAAGAGCAATGCGAAGTTAAGCCATAATGCCTCCGTCATGAGCCCTGCCGCAAGGCTCACCAATAACCCGTAGGCCACTGTCACAGGCAGTGCCCAACGGGAGGTCGCGATACGATTTTGAAGTCGCTTCAATATCTAATGATTATTGATTATCAATGCATGTTGAATTGTAGGATGGCATAAGTGCCTTTACAGGTCTTGCCCTATGTCTCTACGGAAATATTTGCCCTCAAAGTCGATGGTCTCGGCTCCGAGCATACTCTTTCTCAAGGCCTCGTCCTTGTCTTTTCCATACGACGTGACACAGATGACGCGTCCGCCGTTTGTCACGATCTTGCCATCCTTGATAGCCGTGCCAGAATGGAAGACGATGCTCTCCGGGTCTACTTTGTCGATGTTCTTTATCTCGAATCCTTTCTTGTAGCTCACGGGATAACCGCCCGACACAAGCATCACGCAAACGGCGTCGCGGTTGTCAAACTCCACCTCGCGCTTGTCGAGGTCACCGTTGGCAACACCTTCGAAGAGGTCAACAATGTCGCTTTTGAGGCGTGGCATGACGGTCTCTGTCTCAGGGTCGCCCATACGACAGTTGTATTCGATGACCATAGGGTCGCCGTTGACATTGATGAGGCCGAAGAAGATGAAGCCCTTGTAGTCGAGTCCTTCTTCCGCAAGACCATTCACCGTTGGGCGGATTATCCTGTCTTCCACCTTTTTCATCCACTCTTTGGTAGCAAACGGAACAGGCGACACGCTTCCCATGCCACCAGTGTTGAGCCCAGTGTCGTGCTCGCCAATGCGCTTGTAGTCCTTGGCCTCAGGCAGAATCTTGTAGTGCTTGCCATCAGTCAGTACAAACACTGAGCATTCGATGCCCGACAAGAATTCCTCTATCACCACTTTTGCCGAGGCATCGCCAAACATGCCGTTGAGCATCTCGCGGAATTCCTTTTGTGCCTCTTCCAGCGTTGGTACAATAAGCACGCCCTTGCCTGCTGCCAAACCGTCAGCCTTGAGCACATAAGGTGCTTTCAGAGTCTCCAGGAACTTGCAACCCTCTTCGACTGAAGTGCCGTCAAAAGTCTCGTAAGCAGCAGTCGGGATGTGGTGACGCTTCATGAACCCCTTGGCGAAATCCTTGCTACCCTCAAGCTGTGCGCCAGCCTTTGATGGGCCTATAACGGGTATGTCCTTTGTCTTTTGGTCAGCCTTGAACTCGTCGTAAACACCTTTTACCAATGGATCTTCCGGGCCTACGACGACCATGTCAACATTGTTTTTCACGGCAAAGTCTTTCAGAGCCTCGAAGTCATCTACGCCTATGGCTACATTTTCGCCAACGGCCGCTGTGCCGGCATTGCCAGGGGCGATAAACAGTTTGGAGCACTTAGGGCTCTGCGCGATTTTCCATGCCAAGGCGTGCTCACGTCCGCCACTGCCTAAAAGTAATATATTCATATCCGTTTATGTTTTAAGAATTCGAATAATTGTCTTTATTTTAAGAAATCGAAGAAATATCTTGATATGCGCTCATGCAAGTGCACGCTTTGGTGTCCGCGCATATTGTGTGGCTCACCAGGATAAATGAAAAAGTCGGGCTGTGTGCCATACTTGATGCATTCCTTCAAGAACGACAAGGCGTGTTGTGGCACCACCGTGGCATCGTTGCCTCCGATGATTATCTCAAGCCTGTCTTTCAGGTTCTTGGCCTTGGGAAGGAGCGATGACTGTGCGTAGCCCTCGGGATTTGTCTGAGGCGTGTCCATGTAACGCTCGCCGTACATCACCTCGTACCATTTCCAATCGATGACAGGGCCGCCAGCCACGCCGCACTTGAACACGCCTGGATGCGTGGTCATCATGTTGATGGTCATGAATCCGCCGAAGCTCCATCCATGTACCCCGAGACGTGTGCTGTCAACATAGGGTAGGGTCTTGAGGAAGTCGACACCCTTCATCTGATCCTCAACCTCATGGTCGCCGAGATGCCTGAATGTAACCTGCTCAAAAGCCTTGCCGCGATTCTCCGAACCACGATTGTCGAGGATGAAAAGCAAATAGCCATGTTGAGCCATGTAGGTTTCCCATGAGCGTGACGAATAGTGCCAACGCGCGTCGACATTATGTGCGTGAGGTCCACCGTACACGTAGATGATAGTTGGGTATTTCTTGTTTGGGTCGAACTCTGTTGGCATCACCATGCGGTAGTAAAGGTCTGTCGTGCCGTCGGCAGCCTTGATGGTTCCGCAACGATATTCGGGCACGTCATAGCCTTTCCATGGGTCGGCAGCCGTCAACCAGCGAGTGCGCTTGCCGTTGGCGGTGTTGACAATGGCGATATTGCGTGGAGTGGTGGGCGTGGAATAGTTGTCCACGATGTATTGTCCGCTTTTGCTCAACGTACCGTTGTGCCATCCCTTGCCGTTGTCGTCCATGAGGGCGCGCTTGCCGGTGGCGACATCAACGACCCAAATATTCTTTTGTATTGGGCTGCACTCGTTGCTCTCATACACGATAGCCTTGTGCACTGTGTCGAAACCGAGGAAGTTTTCCACGACCCATTTCCCGCTCGTTATCTGCTTGAGCTGTTTGCCTGTCGTGTCGAAGAGATAGAAATGGTTATAGCCATCCTTTTGGCTCTGCATGATAAACTTGCTGCTGTCCCAAGGCAAGAAGACGATGGGGTGCTGTGGCTCAACATATTTCTCGTCGGTCTCACGGTATAGCTCATTCAGCTTGTCGCCAGTAGTGGCGTCATAGCTCACGAGGCGGCAATCGTTTTGGTCGCGGTTGAGCTCAAACATATAGATGGTCTTGGAGTCGGGGCTCCATGCCACGTTGGTGAAATACCTGTCTGTTGGGTCGCCGGCCTTGAGGTAGACGAGCTTTTGCGTTGCCATGTCGTAAATGCCTAACGTGACTTTATGACTTGTCTCGCCAGCCATGGGATATTTGTCGGGCGCGGCCTTGGCTATGCGTGAGCCCGATTTTGGCGTTACGTCAGGGTCGGGAATGTCCACTTGTGGATAATCGGTCACCATCGATTGATCCATGCGGTAGAAAGCGAGTTTCTTGCCGTCAGGACTCCAAAACAGTCCCCTGTCTATTCCAAACTCGTCGCGGTGCACGCTTTGTCCGTATACTATCTCGCGCGAACCGTCGCTCGTGATCTTACGAGCCGCGCTCACGGGTTCTGCCTTGTCGCCAGCGGTGGGCTGAGCCACGTAGAGTTGCCAATCCTTGACATACGCCAATGAACGGGATGCGTAACAGAAACTTGACGCCTGTGAGCCAGGAGCCAAGTTGACAGCCCAAAGCGTCTTGCGTGTCTTCCAGTTGTAAGCCACGGCTTGATTGCCGGAAGCCAAGATTACTATTGTCTTTCCTGCCTCTGGAAACTTAGCTGAGTATAATGAGTGAACGTTCAGACCGCCTCTCTTGAGCTGCTCAACAGTGAACAATGTCTTCTCCTTGCCCGTGTTTTTATCCACCACGGAACAATACTCCGCGTCGAGCCTTACGAGTTCGTCGCCCCACCATGTTGTCCAACGGTTCTCGGGCACGAAATTATGGTAGTTTACCCCGCCAAAGTTCAAGTCCTCAAGGGTAAACCGTTTAGCCTGGGCCTGTGCTTCAGCGCCGAAGACAGACACTACCGACAACATAAGAGCAAATATCTTTTTAATCATTTTCCGGTATTCTTAACTTCTTGCCATTTAATCCTCTTCGTCGAATCCGCGCTTGCGGCGGTCCGGCTTGCGGCCTGCGCCACGGCGATCCTTGCGGAAGTCGTCCTTGCGTCCATGGTCTCTTCTTGGGCGCGAGAAGTCGCGTTTGTCATCGTCGAAACGTGGGCGTGCCGGCTTGCGGCGTTCCTCAAACGAATGAAACTTGAACGTGCGGATGTCTCCTTCCTCGTTGGCTTGAGCCTCACGCTTGAGCGAATAGAAGTCGTTGCCGCTCACGCGCTCCTTGAACTCACGGTTCTTCTTGAACCTGTGTTTCTGTGCCATTTCCGCCTTCTCCTCTTCGGTCTTCACAATACCACCCTCGTGACGGAAGTCGGCCATCTTGCCATCGAAGAGGGTATACTTCCTCAACTCACATTCGAGAGAGCCATTATAAAGAGGTATCTTTATCGAAGGCTTCAAGCCAATCTGCTCGAAGCACTCCTCGCGATAAGACAGCACCCAAGCCTCGTTGCCGCTGAATTCACGCTTCAGCTTCTCGCCAATCATGCGGTATGTGCCAAGGAGGTTTGGCGTGGTGATGCGCTCACCGTAAGGCGGGTTCATTATGATGATGCTCTTCTCCGCGGGCTTCTTGAAGTCCTTGAAGTCTTGTTGCTCCACGGTGATGTCTTGTGACATGCCGGCGGCCTTGACGTTCATGCGCGCGGTGTTCACGGCTTTCATGTCGATATCGTAGGCATAGATGTGATGCTCGAAAGGTCTCTCCTGCGAGTCGTCGTTGTAGATGGCCTCGAAGAGGTCCGCGTCGAAGTCGGGCCATTTCTCGAAGGCAAACGCCTTGCGGAACACTCCTGGCGATATGTTGCGTGCTATGAGCCCGGCTTCGATGGCGATTGTGCCAGACCCGTCCATTGGGTCGATGAGGTCGCACTCGCCATGCCACCCCGTCATCAGGATCATGCCCGCGGCGAGCACCTCGTTGAGAGGAGCCTCCACGCTCTCCTGCCTGTAACCGCGGCGGTGAAGCGACTCGCCGCTTGAGTCGAGGGCTATCGTGGCATCATCGCCGGCGATGTGGATGTGCAGGCGAATGTCGGGGTTTGCCACGGATATGTTGGGGCGCTTGCCCGTCTTCTCGCGAAACTGGTCGACTATGGCATCCTTGACCTTGTAAGTCACGAAGTGGGAGTTGCGGAACTCGTCGGAGTAGACCACGGAATCGACGGCGAATGTCTTGCCAGGCTGGATATACTGGCTCCATTCTATGTCTTTCACATTATTATATACGTCTTCTGCCGAACGCGCCTTGAAATGCTTTATAGGCTTGAGGATGCGGATGGCTGTGTGCAGCTGAAAGTTGGCACGATACATCATCTCCTTGTCGCCGGTGAAAGAAACCACACGCCTACCGATTTGCACGTTGTTGGCACCAAGTTGGATGAGCTCTTGGGCAAGGACGTTCTCAAGTCCCATGAACGTCTTGGCTATAAGTTCAAATTCCTGTTCCATTATTGAATTCTAAATCAAATATATCTTTTTTCTGTTGTTTATATTTCTTTGAGCCTGGCTTGAGGTCATTGGTAATCCACACGTTGGCACCTATTATGGAGCCGGCTCCTATCGTCACGCGGCCAAGCACTGTGGCGTTGGCGTAGATTATCACGTTGTCGCCTATGATTGGGTGACGTGGTATGCCTTTTATAGGGTTGCCGTTCTTGTCGAGAGGGAAGCTCTTCGCTCCAAGGGTCACGCCTTGATAGAGCTTTACGTTGCGTCCTATGCGGCACGTCTCGCCAATCACCACGCCCGTGCCGTGGTCTATGGTGAAATACTCTCCTATCGTCGCGCCCGGGTTGATGTCGATGCCTGTCTCCGAATGGGCAAGCTCGGTCATGAGGCGTGGTATGAGAGGCACGCCCAAGACATACAGCTCGTGGGCCACGCGATAGTTGGTAAGGCATTTTATGACCGGGTAGCACGATATTATTTCGGCGTGGCTGTGGGCAGCGGGGTCACCGTTGTATGCAGCCACGACATCCGTGGCAAGCACCCGTCTTATCTCCGGCAGACGGCTGATGAGCTCTCGTGCTATGTCGTGGGCGCGCATTGTCAAGTCGCAGTCGGCGACCTTCACCTTGTCGGTGTCGCTATCGACGGCATGGCTGAAACACAGGCCGGCGAGCACTTGCTCACACAGCAAGTGGTACATCTGCTCCACATTGACGCCAATTTGATATTTTATGGTATGGATATTGACTTGCGACTTCCCGAAATAGCCAGGGAAGAGAATGGCACGAGCCAGCTGTATAATCTCCTCAAGGCTCTCGCTTGAAGGGAGTGGGTAACCTTCCTCATGCTCATGAAACAGGCCCTGCAATGATTCAGGTGCCGCAAGACGGCATATCGCGTCGTTAAGCATGAGGTTCGTTTTCTGTCTGCTCATTTGAGTGTGTCAATATTTCGTGCAAAGTTACGAAAAAGTAATGATAATTTCAAAAGAAATCCAGAAAAAACGGCTTCTTATATCTCGTTGCTTGCGTTGAGCGGTGTTTTCTTGCGAATTATGGTCAGGCCGTCGCGTATTGGCACCATAACCTTCTCTACGCGAGAGTCTTTGGCCACGTGGTCGTTGAAACGCCGTATGCCTATTGTCTGGCTGTCGCGGTCGTAAGCCTTTTCCACGACGTGACCGTCCCACAACGTGTTGTCGGCGAGGATGATGCCGCCTTCGTTCACGAGCGGGAACAGCGCGTCGTAGACCTCGGTGTAGGTACGCTTGTCGCCGTCGATAAACACGAAGTCGAATTTCACTCCCAGCTTTGGTGCTTCCTTCACGGCGTCTCCGATGCGGAAGTCGATGAAACGGGCCACGTCAGAGCCGTCAATCCATTTTCGCGTGAAGTCTTCCATCTCGTCGTTTATCTCGAAGGTGTATAGGCGTGCCATCTCCCCACCGGGTTGACCTGTAGATTCAGCGAGTTCTTTCAAGCCTTCCGCCATGCAGATGGCCGAATAGCCAGAGAACGTACCGACCTCAAGGATGGCTTTGGGGCGCTGCATCATCACGAGCATCTTCAAGAGCCGTCCTTGGAGATGCCCTGAAGCCATATGGCCATGCACGGTGTGGATGTTGGTGGCGCGCCACAGGCGGTAGAGGTAGTCGCCTTCGGCATCCGACTTGGCCGTGGCGTAATCGACGATGCTTTCTGGCTCAATCATCGTGCAGCAGACCTCTTATTGCCAGTTCGTAGCCTTGCAGCCCAAAGCCGCATATCACGCCCTTGCAGCCGGAGCTTATCATGGAGTGGTGGCGGAACTCCTCTCGCTGGTGCACGTTGCTGATGTGCACTTCCACCACGGGGCAGCGCAGCGACCTGATGCAGTCGAGCAGTGCTATGCTGGTGTGGGTGTAGGCACCGGCGTTGAGCACGATGCCATCGTAGCTGAATCCCACTTCTTGCATCTTGTTTATCATCTCGCCTTCCACGTTGCTTTGGTAATAGTCTATCTCCACGTCTGGAAACAATTGACGCAATCCTGGCAAATAGCTCTCAAATGAGCTTTTGCCGTATATTCCAGGCTCTCTCACGCCAAGGAGGTTGAGGTTGGGGCCATTGATTATCTGAATCTTTCTCATGCTCTTTTTGTAATAATGTTGACCATTTCTGCGAACAAATGGCTAACTTTGACGACAAAATTATAGATAAAGGATTAAATTGCAAAGGAAAAACACAAATAATTTATCTTTAAGCGATGACCTCGTGCGTCGTTTCATGCGTTATCTCAAGCTTGACCGAAACTATTCTGTCAACACGCAGGAGGCATACAGCCACGACTTGGCTTATTTCATGCGGTTTCTTTCCGAGCGCGATTTGTCGCCCATTGACGTGAAGCTGGAAGACTTGGAGCAGTTTGCCGCCTCTCTTCATGAATATTCCATTGGCGCGCGCTCACAGTCGCGCATCCTTTATGGCGTGCGATCGTTTTATCGCTTCCTTACCCTCGACGGCTATCTTGAGGTCGACCCGACCGAGCTGCTGGAGTCGCCCATCCTGCCTAAGCACCTGCCGACATACCTCTCTACCGAGGAGGTGGACAGGCTGGAGGACAGCATCGACCTCACCACCAACGAGGGCCAGCGCAACCGCGCCATCATTGAGGTGCTCTTCTCTTGCGGCTTGCGGGTGTCGGAACTTGTAAACCTCAAGCTATCCGACCTTAACCTCAATGAGCATTTCATACGTGTCACGGGCAAGGGCGACAAGGAACGGCTCGTGCCCATATCCGACAGGGCGATAACCGAACTTCAGCGATGGTTCATCGACCGCGACCGCTTGAAAATCAAGCCAGGCGAGGAAGACTACGTGTTTCTCAACCGTCGGGGCCATCACCTCACGCGCGTGATGATTCTCATCATGGTGAAGCAGCAGGCAGAAGCGGCTGGCATCAAGAAGACCATTTCGCCGCACACCTTGCGCCACTCCTTCGCCACGGCGTTGCTCAAGGGTGGCGCCGACCTGCGTGTCATTCAGGTGCTGCTTGGCCATGCCAACATTGGCACAACGGAGATATACACACACCTCGATGACGAGTCGTTGCGCAAGGAGATTCTTGAGCATCATCCGCGCAATATCATGTACAAAGGGTGACAATATATATTGGGTGTTTGACAAAATGATAAGAAAATTATAAAATAATTGTCTTTTTGCTTGCTTATTCTTGCTGAATGTTGTAATTTTGCAACCGCAACCTCCAAATTAGGTTGCAGACACAATGTTTTAAACAAACCATCATAAAAGAAAAAGACAAGGAGACAAGTTATGTGTGGAATCGTAGGAATATTCAATATCAGCGAGCAAACGCCCGAACTGCGCCAAAAGGCGCTGCGCATGAGTCAGAAGATACGTCATCGTGGACCGGATTGGAGCGGCATCTACACAGGGCCTTCGGCCATATTGTGCCATGAGCGTCTTTCCATTGTCGACCCCGAGAGCGGCAGGCAGCCTCTCTTCGCGCCCGACAAGAAACAGGTGCTTGCCGTGAATGGTGAGATATACAACCATACCTCCATTCGCCAGTCGACCAGCGACTATCAGTATCAGACGGGTTCCGACTGTGAGGTCATCTTGGCCCTTTACCGTGAGTGGAAGGCCAATGGTGCGTCTTCTTCATTCGTGCCATTGCTTGAGCGCTTGTCTGGCATCTTTGCCTTTGCCCTTTATGATGTGGAGGACGGTTCATTCTTTATTGCCCGCGACCCGATAGGCGTGATACCCCTCTATATCGGCTACGACAAGGATGGCAAGGTCTACGTGGCGTCAGAGTTGAAGGCCCTCGAAGGCCAGTGCGACCACTATGAGCCTTTCCTCCCCGGCCACTACTATTGGAGCAAGGAGGCCGACAAGGGCATGCAGCGGTGGTACACTCGCGGCTGGATGCAGGGCGAGACCATTCCGAAGGAAGAACTTTCTTATGGCGACGCTGTTGAGGAGGTGCGTCTCGGACTGATGAGCGCGGTGAAACGCCAGCTCATGAGCGACGTGCCCTATGGTGTGCTTCTCTCCGGAGGTCTCGACTCAAGCGTAATATCCGCCATCGCCGCCCGCTATGCCTCCCACCGCGTGGAGAATGGTGGGGCTACGGAAGCGTGGTGGCCTCGTCTCCACAGTTTCGCCGTGGGATTGAAGGGCGCTCCCGACCTTGCCAAGGCAAAACTGGTTGCCGAACGCATAGGCACGGTGCACCATGAGATAAACTATACCATTCAGGAGGGTCTCGATGCCATACGCGACGTGATATATTTCATCGAGACCTATGATGTCACCACCGTGCGCGCCTCCACGCCAATGTACCTGCTGGCAAGGGTCATAAAGTCGATGGGCATCAAGATGGTGCTCTCGGGCGAGGGCGCTGATGAGATTTTCGGTGGATACCTCTATTTCCACAAGGCTCCCACGCCTGAGGAGTTTCACAAGGAGACGGTGCGCAAGCTGTCAAAGTTGCACCTCTACGATTGCTTGCGAGCCAACAAGTCGCTTTCAGCATGGGGCGTGGAGGGTCGCGTGCCGTTCCTCGACAAGGAGTTTCTCGATGTGGCAATGACGATAGATCCGAGCTACAAGATGTGCCCGGGCAAGGAGATAGAGAAGAAGGTGGTGCGCGAAGCCTTCTCCGATATGTTGCCCGAGGAGATAGCGTGGAGGCAAAAGGAGCAGTTCTCCGATGGAGTGGGCTACTCTTGGATTGACACCTTGAAGGAGATTACCGCCTCTGCCGTGAGCGACGAGCAGATGGCCCACGCCGCCGAGCGCTTCCCGATAAACCCGCCGCGCAACAAGGAGGAGTATTACTATCGCTCCATCTTCGCCGAGCACTTCCCGTCGGACAGTGCTGCGCGCTCAGTGCCCAGCGTGCCCAGCGTGGCATGTTCCACGGCTGAGGCGTTGGCTTGGGACGAGGCTTTCAAAAACATGAATGAGCCATCGGGACGTGCCGTGAAGGACATTCACGAATAGGGTCGCTCAGAAAGCGGCTCCGCGGTGACATCTTTCCGACAATTCACAAAATGAGTTATGTGCTAACTTCAAAGACCTATTGTTACGGTATCCAGAAGTTGACACGAGAATGCCATGGGATTCCCTCAAGGTTGGGGAAAAAAA
Organism: Prevotella sp.; assembly: GCA_036743855.1. Classification (GTDB taxonomy): domain Bacteria; phylum Bacteroidota; class Bacteroidia; order Bacteroidales; family Bacteroidaceae; genus Prevotella. The sequence continues at coordinate 17,502 of DAINOS010000034.1, forward strand.
CTTTATGGAGAGAGACTGTAGGCAGGTATTCGGACATTGTCTATCCGAATACCTGTTGCCATAATGTTTTGTCGGTGACGACGATCCTAACATCGGCTTTTATGTACTTTTGCAGCACAGGGGTATTTTGTTCCTGGGCGCTCATTGTGGCTATAGCCATGAAATAGTTGCCATCTTCCCTATGTATGAGCCTGGCTTTATGGCTTGTGATGTTGCAGGTATATGAAGCATTGTCGTTGCCTTCGAAAGAAACATGAGCCGTCCTTGACTCATCGAAAAGATACAAATACTTGTATGGCACAAGCACTTGCACTGCTCTTGGATTGATGACCTCACCATGAGCCTCTATGGATATAGGATAAGTTATCTTGTAGAATGCCACAGCGAGGGCAAGGACTATTATCGTAATGATAACTGTCCCCAAACGGACAAGCAACGGCGGAACCTCGCCAATGATGTGGCGCACCTTCTCGCTTCTCAACTCTATATCGTCAGATTCTTTCTCCTTCTGTTCCATATAAAGAGTATTTAGTTTCTTAATCAAAAGCATTTTAGTTTCCCAATTCCAACTGATTCTTTACAAGGTTATAGTATGCCCCTCGCTTGGCGGTCAAAGACTCATGGTTACCTACCTCTACCACCTTACCATGGTCGATGACCACGATTTGGTCGGCATTCTTCACCGTGCTTAGGCGATGAGCCACAATCACAACCGTCTTGCCCTTGTAGAACTTATCCAAGTTCTCCACGATGCTTCTCTCATTGTTGGCATCGAGCGAGTTGGTCGCCTCGTCAAGGAAGATATAGTCGGGATTCTTATAAACAGCCCTCGCTATCAAGATACGCTGTTTCTGTCCTTGGCTCAGTCCCACGCCATCACGTCCAA